>JBFKIN010000084.1:0-9510 GCA_041632255.1 Oceanococcus sp.
CCAGCATGTCACCGCTGCCTGACAGGGCATTGCGGTAGACCTCCAGGCTGCGGTAGAAACGATAGAATTCCTCGTTCTGTCCGTATGCCCGGGCATAGATATCGGCCGATTTCGCATCGCCGGCGCCACGGGTTTCCTCGGCCTCACGATAGGCGTTGGCCAGGATCACTTCCCGCTCGCGATCGGCCTCGGCACGGATGCCCTCGCCCGCCTCGCTACCGCGGGCACGCAGATCGGCTGCCACGCGCAACCGCTCGGCGCGCATGCGGTCGTAGACCGACTCGCTCACGGTGTCGGGCAGGTCGATGCGCTTGACCCGCACGTCGACCAGCTCGATCCCCAGTTCCTCCACGCGCACGGATGATTCACGCTGCAGGGACTCGACGATCTCCCGACGCTCGCCCGAAACGGCCTCCTTGATCGTGCGACGGGCAAATTCGTTGCGCAGGCCGCGGTTGATCATGTCTTCCAGGCGATCCTGGGCCACGGCTTCGATGCCGCCGGTGGCACGGTAGTAGCGACCGATGTCCCGAATCCGCCATTTGACGAAGAAGTCGACCAGCACGTTCTTCTTTTCCAGGGTCAGGTAGCGCTCGGCCGGCCGGTCCAGGGACAGAATGCGGCGGTCAAAATAGCGCACGCTCTGGATCACCGGAACCTTGAAGTGCAGGCCCGCCTCGTAGTCGGTCCCGCGGATCTGACCCAGCTGGAAGACTACGGCGTAATCACGCTCGTCAACGACGAAGGCGGAGTCGGCCAGCAGGCCCAGGCCCACCAGGGCTCCGATCAGCCAGATCATTGCCTTGTTGCTCATCAGCGTCTCCCCCTTTCACGCGCGCCGGACGGGCTGGATGATGAACGCGAACCGGAATTGTTGCTGTCGATCGCGCCACTCAGCCGGGAACCCATCGTCGGCGTGGACTGACTGTCCAGCGCACGGCTGCGGGTCCGCTCGCCGGTCAGCTGGTCGATCGGCAGATACAGCAGCGGGTTGGAGGAATCCACGTCAAGCAGGACCTTGTTGGTAGAACTCAGGACCGCATCCATCGTGTCCAAATACAGGCGCTGGCGGGTGACATCAGGCGCCAGTTCGTACTCCTTGAGCACCTGTGTAAAGCGGCTGGCCTCACCGTTGGCCTGCTGCACCACCCGGGTCTCGTAGGCCTTGGCCTCCGCCACCATGCGGGCCGCCTCGCCGCGCGCCTTGGGCACGATCGAGTTGGCGTAGGCTTCGGCCTCGTTGATCAGGCGCTGCTCATCCTCGCGCGCCTTGATCGCATCGGCGAAGGCCCCCTGCACCGGTTCGGGCGGCTGGGCATCCTTGATATTGACCTCGTTGACGATCAGACCGGTGCGGTAGCTGTCCAGCGTTTCCTGCAGCAGCGTTTCCGTGCGCTGGGCGACTTCCTCGCGGCCGGCCGTCAGGATGAAATCCATGGTGCTCTTGCCGACCACCTCGCGCACCGCGCTCTTCAGCGCATGGCGCAGAGTCATGTCGGGGTCGCGCGTGCGGAACAGGAAGTCTTCGGCTGAGCTCACGCGGTACTGCACCGCCAGGTCCACCGACACGATGTTCTCGTCCTGGGTCAGCATGGACTGCTGGTCGGTGACATTGCGAATCCCGTCCACGTTCACCTTTTCCACCGTCTGGATGGGCCAGGGCACGCGCCAGTGCGGGCCTTCGCCAACCGTCGTGAGGTAGCTACCGAACTGCAGCACTACGCCCCGCTCGGCGGGTTGCACGATGTAGAAGCCGGACAGCAGCCAGATCACGCCGGCAACGGCGGCAACCAGACCGATCACGCCCTTGGGGACGCCACCGCCCGAGCCACTTCCGCCACCACCACGGGGGCCGCCGCCACCCAGGCGGCTGCGAAACTTCTTCAGCAGTTCTTCCAGATCGGGGGGACCACTACCGTTATCCCACGGGTCCTTCTTGCCTCCGGATCCTGGTTCGTTCCAGGCCATAGATTCACACCTAGTGTCTTTGAGGGTTGGGCCGCCGCGTATTATCGGCCGGCCATCGAAATATCGCCATCCGACGCCGCCCGGGCGACGCTGTCATCGAGTCCCGCGTGACGTAACATGCGGCCAAGCTGGACCTTATCAAGTCTGACGGTGAGCTGGGCCTCGCCGGATTCACCGAATTGCTCCTGCTCCACCGCGCCAAGGCGGTAGAACTCCGAGCGCAGCCGGCCCTGCCGCGGTCCCAGGTCGATCCGCCACAAACGCAACTCAGGATACAGGCATTCGGCAATCGCGCCGCACAACAGTTCCAGACCGAGCCGCTGGCCGGCCGAAATCCAGACCCGGACAGGCCGACCTTCTTCATCGCGATCCACCCGCGGCTGCGCATCCGGCACACAGTCGATCTTGTTGTAGACCTCCAGTCTTGGCACCTCGTCCGCGCCGATTTCCTCAAGCACGGACTCAACCGCCTCACGCTGGACTTCGCGCTCCGGATCCGATGCGTCCAATACGTGCAACAGCAGATCAGCCGAGGCGGTTTCCTCCAGGGTGGCGCGAAATGCGGTCACCAGGGTATGCGGCAGATCCCTGACGAAGCCGACCGTATCCGCCAGAATGGCCGGCTCGTGGTGTTCCAGAGGCAGCTGGCGCAAAGTGGTGTCCAGGGTCGCGAACAACTGGTCGGCCACGAAGGTGTCGCTGCCGGTCAGGTGCTCGAACAGGGTGGATTTTCCTGCATTCGTGTAACCCACCAGCGAAACCAAGGGCACGTCCCTGCGCTGACGCAACTGCCGATTCAGCGACCGTGTCCGGCGCACCTGTTCGATCCGCCGCTCCACCTGACGCATGCGCTCATGGATCATGCGCCGGTCCATTTCGAGCTGGGATTCCCCGGGACCACGCAGGCCGATGCCGCCCTTCTGCCGTTCCAGGTGGGACCAGCCACGAACCAGTCGGGTGACCAGGTGCCTGAGCTGCGCCAGTTCGACTTGAAGCTTTCCCTCGTGGGTCCGCGCGCGGCGGGCGAAAATATCCAGGATCATGCCCGCTCGATCGAGCACCCGCGCCTTGACCATGGCTTCCAGATTGCGCTCCTGGGCCGGACTCAGCGCGTGATTGAAGATCACGAGGTCGGCGTCACAGGCAATGACCTGCTCGGCAATTTCCTCGGCCTTGCCGGCGCCAACGAAGTAACGCGGCTCAGGCAGTTTGCGCGAACCGCCGATGAATCCGACAAGGTCGGCGCCGGTGGAAGCGGCCAGTCGATGGAATTCCTCGCGACCGCCCTCGCCGCCGCACTGCGGCATGTCGAGTGCGACGAGCAATGCGCGATTGCCGCCCTCGGGACGATCAAACAATGCGGCGCAACACTCCGATCATTCGGCGTCGGCGGCCGCGGCGTCAGCCGGAGCTTCGAGCTTGACCGGACGACTCGGCACGATGGTCGAGATCGCGTGCTTGTAAACCATCTGGTTCACGGCGTTCTTCAGCAAAACGACGAATTGATCGAAGGACTCAATCTGACCCTGCAGCTTGATCCCGTTCACCAGATAGATGGCCACGGGGATACGTTCCTTGCGCAGGTAATTCAGAAACGGCTCTTGAAGGGTTTGCCCTTTCGACATGATGACACTCCTGGCTGCCTCTTTCCGGACAGTACGGATGGCGCCCGGGCGGCGCGTGCTGATCTGTCAAAGATGATCAGTGGGCCGCGCAGAATATCATGCACGCCTGCATTTCAGAAAGCCTTCCACACGGGCCAAGGCGATTTCCAGTCGTTGTTCGGGAGCCTGCGGCAGCACTTCGAGATCGTTCTCCCGCCTCAGCCAGGTCATTTGTCGCTTGGCGTATTGCCGCGTCGCAATGATGCCGCGCTCGACGGCATCGTCCAGCTCGCAGCGACGGTCCAGATACTCCCACAGCTGACGATAGCCAACGCTGCGGATGGACGGCAGCTGCGGATCCAGATCCGGGCGTGCATAAAGGGCCCGCACTTCATCCAGGAAGCCCAGCGCCATCATTTGCTCGAAGCGCTGCGCGATCAATTCGCGCAGCGCCTGTCGCCTCGCTGGCAGGATGGCCAGCTTGAGAACGGGGCCGGTCCAGGGCTGCCGCCGCTGGCCCTGCCAGACCACCCCGCGACCCGCCCCGGACAGGCGGACCACCTCCAGGGCACGCTGGATACGCTGCGCATCATTCGGGTGAATCTGGGCCGCTGCCTCGGCATCGAGAGCTGTCAGCTCCTCGTGCAGGGCCGGCCAGCCCCGCCGACCGGCGGACTCCTCGATCTCTTTCCTGAGACGAGCGTCTGCTGGCGGCATGTCGTGCAGCCCTTCCAGCAGCGCCCGCATGTAAAGGAAGGTTCCGCCGACCAGCACCGGGATGCGACCGCGTCCGTGAATCTCATGAATCAGCTGCCGCGCGTCGCGGGCGAACTGGGCGGCCGAGTAGCGCTGCGCCGGATCCAGGATGTCGATCAGATGATGGGGAATGCGCGCGCGGACTTCGACACCCGGTTTGGCGGTGCCAATATCCATGCCCCGGTAGATCTGGGCCGAATCCATGCTGATCAGCTCCAGCGGGAAATGCTGCGCCAGCGACTCCGCCAGGGAGGATTTTCCGCTCGCGGTCGGCCCGATGACGAAAATAAGCGGCGGCTGACTCATCGCCCGCGCAGGAACAGACGGTCGAGACTGTCCATGCTCAGTTCAATCCAGGTCGGACGTCCGTGATTGCACTGACCCGATCGGGGGGTCCGTTCGATCTGGCGGAGCAGCGCGTTCATCTCCAGCCTGTCGAGCTGCCGGCCGGCCTTGATCGAGCCGGACTTGCAGGCCATGTTGCCCAGGGCACGGTCAAGCGCAAATTCCAGCCGGTGCAGATCCAGGGCCTCCGCCTGGCCGAGATCGGAGATGATGTCGCGCGTCAGCGCGACATGGTCGTAGTCGGAGAGCAGGACCGGCACCGCGCGGATCTCCACCTGCGTCTCCGCCGTCCGGCGCAGCTCAAGGCCGAGTTGCTGCATCAGCTCGAAAGCCTCTTCCGCCCGATCCGCCTCTGCCGGCTGCAGACTGAGACTCTGCGGCAGCAGCAGCGGCTGGCTGGGAGTGGGCTGGCCATGCAGGCGCTGCTTCAGCTCTTCCAGCACAATCCGCTCATGGGCTGCATGCATGTCCACGAGCACTGCACCCTTCTCTGTCTGGCTGAGAATATAGACCCCATGGATCTGGGCCAGCGCAAAGCCCAGCGGAGGCGCCCGTTCCACGCCCTCCTGCGCCATGGGCAGTTGCTCGGTCACGGCATCGGCAAGGCGTAACGGATCGGCAGGCGCGTGCTCGGCATACAGCTGGCGGGCGCTGGCCGGCTGCAGGCGTACGGCCGTGGCTGACAGTCCAGCGCCCTGTATGCCCTCCGCCGCACCGGCCGGAGGACCGGAAAGCGAGCTGCCATCCGTCCTTGCGACACCGCCCTCACCGTCCACTCGCGGCAGCGGCTCGGCCACCGCCTGACACACGCAGCGGCGCAGGGTGTCAAAGATCCGCGAGCCGTCGCGAAAGCGCACCTCCTGCTTGGTCGGGTGCACATTGACATCCAGTTCCCGCGGATCGAGCGTCAGGTACAGCAGATAGGCCGGCTGACGGCTGTAATGCAAAACGTCTGAGTAGGCCGCCTTCAGGGCTGCAATCACCAGCCGGTCACGGATATAGCGACCATTGATGAATACATGCTGCAGATCGCCCTGGGCCCGGGAGAACGCCGGCCGCGCGACCCAGCCCCGCAGGCTCAGACCCTGACCGGTGTAATCCAGACGCAGGGCCTCGGCAATGAATTCCTCGCCGAGCAGTGCAGCGACCCGCTCCTCGGCCTGATGCTGATCGCCAGCGGCGCGAGCATGCCACAGCTCCCTGCCATTGTGGCTGAGGCTGAATTCCACCTGCGGCGCGCCGAGCGCCAGCCGCCGCGCCGCCGTGTCGAGGTGGGAGAACTCGGTGCGTTCGCTGCGCAGGAAACGTTTGCGTGCCGGCACCTGGTGAAAAAGGCGCTCGACGCAGACCTGGGTGCCCACCGGCATCGGCTGTGGCCGCGGCTCTGGCACGCCCTCCCCCGGCGACAGCTGAACCTTCCAGCCGTGCTCGTCCCGGGCAGTGCGTGAAGCCAGGGTGGTCTGCGCGACCGCCGCAATGCTGGGCAGAGCCTCGCCTCGAAAACCCAGCGTCAGGACCGCTTCCAGGTCCTCCAGGCTGGCGATTTTGGAGGTCGCATGCCGGGTCAGGGCCAGCGGCAATTCCGCCCTGGGAATGCCGCAGCCGTTGTCGCTGACGGCAATCCGTCGCATCCCCCCCTGCTCCGCCTCGATGCGAATGCGCGTGCTGCCCGCATCAATGGCGTTCTCAACCAGTTCCTTGACCACTGCGGCCGGCCGCTCGACAACCTCGCCGGCGGCGATCTGGTTGATCAGGTGGGAGGGCAGCGGCTGGATGGGCACAGGTGGCACTCGCGGAATAGCCCCTCAGAGTAACCAATGCCATTGTTCCGTGTCAGCCGGACACGGCTCGCTCGCTTCGCCCGTGAGCCGCACCAGCCACGCCACGTCGTTTCGTCTCGCCGGACATCCGGGTTTGACCGCCGGCATTCCGCCGTGGCTGGTGCGCTGTCCTGCCGACTGCGCCGGGAACGCGCCGGACATCGGCCACGAAAGGCCTGCGCCGGCCCGGTTCGGAGCGCAGCGCGGACTGTCTAGCGCCCTGCCTGCGCCACCACCCGCTGGGGCCGATAGGTCTCGAAATAACTCACGATGCCGTTGCGCATCCCGCGCGCGAGTCGTTCCTGCTGCTGCGGATCACGCAGTCTGGCCTCCTCTTTCCGGTTGGAAATGAAGGCGGTCTCGACCAGGATGGAAGGCACGTCCGGCGCCTTGAGCACGGCAAAGCCGGCGCGCTGCACCGAATCCTTGTGCAGCGGGCCCAGCACCTTGAGCTCGCCAAGCATGCGGGCGGCGAGATCCCGGCTGGCATCGATGGCGGCGCTCTGCGAGATATCCAGCAGCACCGAAGCCAGCAATTCATCCTTGTCCTGGATGTCCACACCGCCGATCAGGTCGGCGGCATTCTCCCGACTCGCCAGAACCCGGGCGTGCTCGGAACTCGCACCGCGCGGCGACAGGATGTAAACGGATGAACCGTGCACGCTGCGGTTGTTGAAGGCATCGGCGTGGATGGACACGAACAGGTCGGCGCGCTGCTGCTGCGCAATGGTGCGACGCTGCCGCAAGGGCAGGAAATAGTCGCCATCCCGGGTCAGAATCGCGCGCATGCCCGGTTCGGCATCGATCAGCCGCTTCAGGCGGCGGGCAATCTGCAGGGCCACCTCTTTCTCCCGCACCCCGGTCGGCCCCGTGGCGCCGGGATCTTCACCGCCATGACCGGCGTCAATGGCGATCACGATGTCCTTGTCGGCCAAGGCAATGGCCGGGCGCACGGGCTCCTTGCCACGCAGCGGATGCGGCAGTTCCACCACCAGCCGGTAACCGGCATCCCCGCTGGGTGCCAGCAGATAACTGCGTGGCTTGGCGCCGCGCTCCAGATCCAGCACCACACGCAGTGCCTTCTCATGCAGACCGAAGCGCACCTGACGCACCAAGCCAGCCGGGCTGGCCTGTCCTTGCGGAATCTCGCCGACACCCAGAATGTCGATCACTGCCCGGTCGGGCGACTCCAGGGCGAAGGCCTTGTGCCGGACTTCACCGGTCACATCGAACACGACACGGGTCAGGTCCGGCTCATCCCAGACGCGCACCGCGCTGACCACCGCCGCCTGGGCGATCCATGCCTGTAGCAGCAGCACGCTGCCCAGCAGCCATCTGTCCATCTCCGAACTCCGAAACGGGTCACGGACGATTCCGCACCCCCCCAAAAACGCCAGACCGCCTCAGCCGGCAGACCGGCAAGGGCAGATTCCCGCAGACCACATTAGCGATACTGGAGATGAATTTCAACAAAAATTCTTTGTTTTTAGTCTGATACCAATCTTTCTTTAAGTTATATATGACGACAGGGCCACAAGTGCCCGATCAAGACGCATATGCCAGCTTCAGAGTCTGCAGGCAGGCCTGGCCTTCGGGGCTGCCCGCCTGCAGGCGCAGACGGCGCGCCGATTCGCCGGCAAATGTGAGCTGCAGAGACAGGTCCGGCTCTGGCAACTGACCCGCGCCTCGTGCCGGCCACTCCACGCAGAGGACCAGATCCTCACCCAGCAGGTCGCGCAGCCCCAGGAATTCGAGCTCCTGGGCGTCGGCGAGCCGATACAGATCCATGTGGACCAGCCGACGGCTGGCCGTCTGGTAATCCTCCAGCAGGGTGTAGGTCGGGCTGCGCACGGCGCCTGTTTCCCCCAGGGCCCGCAACAGGCTGCGGACGGTGTGGGTCTTGCCGGCGCCCAGACCGCCCTGAAACGCCATGTAGAAAAAGCCTGCCGGCAACGCCGCGGCCAGTGCCTCGCCAAAGCGAGCGGTCGCCGACTCGTCAGCCAGTTCCAGGATGCACGTCTCGCTCACGGATTGAGCCACTGACGGAATTGGGGCAGCAGATCACTGGGCAGCAGCCCGCGCTCGCCATGGCGCGCCGCTGCATCCCCGGCCAGGGCATGGACCTGAACCCCAACGCAGGCTGCATTTGCCGCGGACAGGCCCTGGGCGCGCAAGGCCGCGACCAGACCGGTCAGCAGATCGCCCATCCCCCCGACCGCCATGCCGGGATTGCCTGCCGCACAAACCCAGCGATCGCCCGCCGGGCTCGCGACAATGCTGCCCGCCCCCTTGAGCACGACGACGCAGCCCAGCCGGGAAACGAGCCGGTTGGCGGCCTGCAGGCGGTCCCGCTGAATGTCCGAGGCACTGCAATTCAGAAGCCGGGCCGCCTCACCGGGATGCGGGGTCACGATAGTGTCCGGTGGCAGGGACTGGCCCGGCGTCAGCAGGTTCAGCGCGTCGGCGTCCAGCACCAGCGGACGCGCCGCGGTCAGCAGCCGATCAAGCCATGCCTGCGACCAGTCCAGGCGACCCAGCCCAGGGCCGGCAGCGATCACGCTGGCCCGGCTGAGCATCTCCTCACAGGCCGCGTCTTCAGCCTCGATCCCTCGAACCATCAATTCGGGCTGGGCCAGACCGACCACCAGGGCACTGGCCGGGTGGGTAATGACGCTGACCAGGCCGGCGCCGCCGCGCAGCGCAGCCTGCCCGCACAGCCGGATCGCACCGCTGTAGCCGGGCGCGCCGCCCACCGCCAGCACATGGCCGTAGCTGCCCTTGTGACTGTCCGGACGTCGCCGTGGCAACAGGCCACGCAAAGCGGCCGGGTCCAGCAGCCAGGCAGCAGGATCATAGCCTTCGTAGACGGCGGGCGGCACCGCGAGATCGGAAAAGGCGATGCGCCCCGTGTGATTGCGCGCGGGTCCGGTATAAAGCCCCTGTTTGCGCCCGATGAAACTGACCGTGAGCTCGGCTTCCACTGCGCAGCCGAGCACGGCGCCGGTATCCGCCCCCAG
>JBFKIN010000085.1:0-9508 GCA_041632255.1 Oceanococcus sp.
ATCGCGACCCGGTCCATCTCTGCTGCGGTTACCGTCATGGTGCCCAACTCCCTGGGGCCGGGTGAGCTGCTGTATCACTACGGCACGGACGAGCAGAAAGAGTTCTGGCTGCCTCGGCTGGCCGACGGGACGGACATTCCCTGCTTTGGCCTGACCGGTCCGGAGGCCGGTTCAGATGCCTCCGCAGTGCCAGACGTGGGCGTCGTGTTCGAGCGGGACGGGGAGCTTCACATGCGCCTGAATTTCGCCAAGCGCTACATCACGCTGGCGCCGGTGGCCACCGTGGTGGGTCTGGCGATCAAGCTGCGTGACCCCGACAATCTGATGAGCAAGCACGGTCTGGGCGAGGAGGGCAAGGTCGACTACGGCATCACCTGCGTGCTGCTGCCCGCCGACACCCAGGGGGTGGAAATCGGCCGCCGGCATTTTCCGGTGGGCTCGCCCTTCATGAATGGCCCGATCAACGGTGAAGGCGTGGAACTGCCGCTCAGCAATATCATCGGCGGGCCGGCCATGGCCGGGAAAGGCTGGCGCATGCTGGTGGAGTGCCTGTCCGCCGGGCGCGGCATCTCGCTGCCGGCCCTGTCCGCCGCCTCCGGCTGGGGCATTTACGGCGGCACGTCGGCTTACGTGCGTATCCGGCGGCAGTTCAATCTGCCGATCGGCAAGTTCGAGGGTGTGCAGGAACTGACCGGACGTATCGCAGGCACCACCTACATGCTCGAAGCCTGCCGCACCGTGACCGCCAGCGCGGTCGATCATGTGCCCGCGTCGGTGGTCACCGCGATGATGAAGTACCACATGACCGAAATGATGCGCCGGGTGGTGATCGACGCCATGGATATCCACGGTGGTCGCGGGGTGATGCAGGGGCCGCGCAACTATCTGGCGGCGCCCTACATGAGCCTGCCCGTGGCGATCACGGTGGAAGGCGCCAACGTGATGACGCGGTCACTGATCATCTTCGGTCAGGGTGCGATTCGCTGCCATCCTTACGTGTTTCCGGAGATGGAGGCGGCGCGCAATCCCGATGAGGAACAGGGACTGAAGGATTTCGACCACCTGTTGTTCTCGCACATCGGCTACTCGGTGAACCGGGCCGTGCGCAGCTTCCTGCTGGCCCTGAGCGGTGGCCGGCTGGCGAGCGCGCCGACCGCCGGGCGCGGCGCCGATGCCTACCGGCAGATGGAACGTTACAGCGCCGCACTGGCCTTCTTCTCCGACGTGGCGATGGGCACCCTGGGCGGCGATCTGAAGCGCAAGGAGCGTATCTCCGCAAGACTGGGGGATGTGCTCAGCCACCTCTACATGGCCTCGGCCGTGATCAAGTATTTCGAAGATCGCGGGCGACTGGATGACGACTGGGCACACGCGCGCTGGAGTCTGGATTACTGCCTGGGTGAGTGCGCGCGGGCCTTCGAGGAACTGATCCGCAACTATCCCATTCGCCCGGTGGCCTGGCTGATGAAGCTGCTGATCCAGCCCTTCGGGCCGGCCCATCACGGGCCCAGCGACAAGGTCACCCAGCAACTGGCCGAGCTGTTTCTGCAGCCCAATGCCTTCGCCGAGCGCGCCTACGAGCTGAGCTATCACGAAGATGATCCACGTGACGTGTCCGGTCGCATGAAGGTGACGGCCGACCTGCTCAATGAGATCGCGGAGCCCTACGATGTCCTGCACAAGGGCATCAAGTCCGGGCAGTTCCCAGGTGAGACCCTGACCGAGCATCTGGCCAGCGCGGTGGAGCAGGGCGCCCTGAGCAAGGAGCAGGCGATCAAGATCGTCGAATACGACAATCTGCGCTACGAGGCGATCCTGACCAATGCCTTTACCAAGGACTACATCACCAGCCGAGGGAAGCGCGGCAGCGCTGGCGTGGGGCCGCGTATCCACGATGTCGGCGATGGCGAGCAGGCCCACAAGACCGCGGATATGGAATACCTGGAGACCCTCTAGCATGAGCTTTCAGGATCAGGTCGTGGTCATCACCGGCGCGTCGGCCGGGGTTGGCGCCGAGACGGCGCGAGCGTTCTTTGCCGCCGGGAGTCGCCTGGTGCTGGCCGCCCGGGGCCAGGCCGGACTGGACCGGATCGCTGCCGAACTGGGCGAGCCGGAGCGTCTGCGCGTCGTCGCCTGCGATGTGCGCGAGCCGGAGGACTGCCGTCGCCTGATCGACGAGGCCGTGGCGGCCTTCGGCCGCATCGACGTGCTGGTCAACAACGCCGGATGCAACCATCGCGGCGCGGTCGAGGAGGTGGCGGCGGAGGACCTCGCCGAAGTCATCGAGGTCAACCTGCGGGCCCCGGTCCTCCTCAGTCGCCATGCACTGGAGCCGATGCGCGCGGCGGGCCGGGGGGTGATTGTCAATGTCGCCTCCCTGGCCGGGCGGGTCCCATTGCCTCACGAGGCGACCTATTCCGCGACCAAGTTTGGCCTGCGTGGTTTCAGTCTGGCGCTGGCCGAGGAACTGCGTGGCAGCGGGATCACGGTCAGCGTGGTCTCGCCCGGGCCGATCGCCACCGGTTTCATCCTGGAAGACCCGACGGATGTTCCGGATATCGTGTTCTCTCAGCCGATGTCCACGGCGGCCGAAGTCGCCGCCGCGATCATGGCCTGCGCCAGGGACGGTCGTCGCGAGCGACCGATGCCCGCATCCTCGGGACTGCTCACCACGGTCGCCTATCTCGCGCCGGGCCTGTCGCGGGCACTGCGGCCCTTGCTGGAACGCAAGGGCGCACGGGTCAAGCAGCGATACCTGAACCCCGCCTCCGGCCGCAAGGCCTGAGGCGCCGGCGACTCAGTCCGACTTGTCCTGCGGCGCCGCCGGGTCCCAGCTGATGACTTCGTCCAGCGGCTTGCGCCGGATATCGGGCACCTGGCAGCCGGCCGCCGGGTAGCCGGTCACGATCAGCAGATAGGGCGCCTCGTTTCTGGGCCGGCCCAGAATCTCGCGCAGAAATTTCATGGGGCTGGGCGTATGGGTCAGGGTCGCCAGGCCGGCATGATGCAGGGCGGCGATCAGCATCCCGCAGGCAAGGCCGACGGATTCGCTGGCGTAATAGTTCTTGAAGCGCTGGCCGGAGGCATCCACACCATAGCGCTGGTAGAACACCGCGATGAGCACGGGTGCGATGTCGAGAAAGGGCTTGCTGGCATCGGTGCCCAGTGGCTCGAGGGCCTGCAGCCACTCTGGTGGCGCGCGATGCTGGTAGAAGGCCCGTTCCTCCTCCTCTGCGGCCAGGCGGATGCGGTGCTTGATGGCCGGGTCGGTGACCCCGACGAAATGCCAGGGTTGCCGATTGGCGCCACTGGGCGCGCTGACGGCGGCCCGCAGGCAGTGCTGAATCAGCGCGGGAGCGACAGCCCGGTCCGAAAAATCGCGCACGCTGCGCCGCCGCTGCAGGTCATCGGCCAGGGTTTGCGCACGCGCCAGCATGCGCTCCGGCGGATATTCCTGGTATTCCTCGAGGGGGCGGTAATCGGAGCTCATCAGCGCCACATTGTGACGGTCTGAGCGGTTTTCTCAAGCGGCCCGGGAGGCCTCGCGCGCCGGGCCGGACCAGCGTTGCAGGGCAAGATCCAGCTGGGCCATTGAAAGCGGCTTGGTCAGGCAATCATCCATGCCCGCCTGCAGGCACCTGTCCAGGGTGCTGCGCTGAGCGCTGGCCGTGAGACCGAGTATGACCATGGGCGTTCCGTCAGCGGCGGCCTGCTCGCGCTGTCGAATGCTGCGCGTCAAGTCGATCCCGTCCAGCCGCGGCATCTGCAGGTCGGTGATCAGCAGCTGGTGCGGCTGTCTGACAATTTCCGCCAGGGCCGCCTCGCCATCAGACACCATGGTCACCTCGCAGTTGTAGCGGGCCAGCTGGCTGCGGATCACGGCCTGATTGATGGGGTTGTCCTCCGCGATCAGGATACGCAGGGGGTCGGACCGATCGCCATCCTCCTGAAGCAGTGTGGGGGGCGAAGTGTCGGGGCCGGCCGGCGAGCGATGACTGAGTTCCGCCGGGATTTCGAACCAGAACAGGCTGCCCTGGCCCGGCTCGGATTCGCAGCCGATCGACCCGCCCATCTGCTCGATCAGTCCCTTGCAGATGGCCAGTCCCAGGCCGGTGCCGCCGTAGAGGCGGGTTGTCGAGCTTTCGCCCTGGATAAAGCTTTCGAACACCTTGTCCCGGGCCTGCGGGTCCATGCCGATGCCGTTGTCCCTGACCTCGAAACGCAGTCCGACGTGCTGCCCGCGACGGGTGCTCAGACGCAGCCCCAGAGTGACTTCGCCGTCTTCGCCGGTGAACTTGATGGCGTTGGACAGCAGATTGAGCAGAATCTGACGCATCCGCTGGCCGTCACCCAGGATGCTGTCGGCCGGCAGGCGCTCGACCTGGCGCAGCAGGGTGATGCGCTTGCGCGCGGCTGCCGGTTGCAGGGCTTCGCAGACTTCGCTGATCAGTGCCTGCAGACACAGTGGCGCCTGTTCCAGCTCGACGCGGCCGGCCTCGATCTTGGCGAAATCCAGGATGTCGTCGATCAGGTGCTTGAGCAGCCGGCCGGACTGGTGCATGAGGGCCAGCTTTTCGCGCTGGGGCCCGGGAAGCTCCTCGGACTCGAAGGTCTCCAGCAGGCCGAGAATGCCGTGAAGCGGGGTGCGGATCTCGTGGCTCAGGGTCGCGACGAAGCGGGATTTGGCTTCACTGGCCGCTTCGGCCTGATAGAGCCGCCGCAATTGCGTATTGCGCTGCTCGAGTTCGGCATTGGCCTGCTCGAGTTCCTGCGCGTGGGCGGCGAGTGCGCTCTGCGCGTGGCGCCTTTCGGTCACGTCGTGCAGGGTCACGACCGCGCCCAGCATCTGACCGGACTCGGTGATCAGAGCCTGGGCGTTGGCCAGCACGATGCGTGATGGACATCCCAGAGGGGTAACGACCATTTCGGTATCCCGCACCCGTTGACCGTTGAGCGCCCGGTAAAGCGGCATCTGGTCTGCTCCGAGCATCGCTTTGCCGTCCGCGGAGAAGAGCTTGCAGTAATCAGCCCACCGCTCCGGGACGACGGGCTCGGCCGGCAGACCATGCAACTCGCGCGCGGCCCGGTTGACGAGCCAGATGCGACCTTTCGGATCGCAGGCGATGACGGCCTCCGCCAGATTTTCCAGGGTGGCCTGGAGGAAATGCCGCTCGCGCTCCAGAGCCAGCTCGGCCTCGTGCCGAAGCCGCACCATCTCGTTGAAACTGCCGGCCAGATCGCCGAGTTCATCATCGCTGACGCGTGGTATGCGGTGCGCCATGTCGCCGCGGGCCACGTGTTCTGCCCCCAGGCGCAATTGCTGTATGCCCTGGCGAATCTGCCAGGCGAAGCGCAGGCTGACCCACAGACCCAGGCCCAGCAGCAGAATGGCGCAGCCCAGAATCAGCTTGAGCAGGCTCTGGTGGGCCCAGCGTGCCGCGGTGCTGAGGGTCTGCGAAAATTCCTCTTCCAGAGGAGTGAGGGTGTCGTTGATCTCGTCAATGCTGACCAGAAAGGCCTGCCGCTGGGCGGGGCTCAGGGCGGCGGCGCGGAGACTGAGCTGCAAGTTGCGCCCCAGTGCAATCAGTTCGTCCATGCCTTCGTCGCCGCGTGCCCAGATCGCAATGGCCTTGTCCACGTAAGCGTTACGGCGAAAGTCGCGGAAGAACCGGATCATGTTTGGCACATCGGCCGCAGGCATTCCGCCATCCATCAGGCCCTGCGCCGCGATGTCGGGGTCAAACTCGGGCTTCTCCATTTCCAGACGCGCCCGGCGGATCGACAGGGTAATGCCCACGGCCGCCTCGTACTTCGCGAAATCCTCAGGGTCGGCCGTGAGGGTGTACCGGTTCAGGTGGTAGATCGCACTCTTCTGCGCCTTGGACCACAGCCCTTCCCCGTAGACGTAGCTGCGCACGGCGTCGGTGGTGCGCAGACCGACGATCACCACGACGAGCAGGCTGGCCACGATCAGGCAGTTGGCCAGGACCATGGCGGCCAGCTTTCGGCTGATCGACAACTGGCCGACCCAGCGTGCGAGTCCATGGCGGGGGGGCCGGGGTCGCGCCGCAGTCGTGGGTCGGGCAGGTGACTCAGAGGGCAGCGCCGGACGGATGGCCATCGACGTCACTCCAGACAATACAGATATGCTCAGTATTGCCGCCCGGCGGTAAAGAAAACGCGAATCGGTGGGCGGTGTCGGGGTGGCGATTCGTCAGCCGGACGTCCGGCTCCGCTCAGGGCTCGATCAGAATGGCGCGAAAATCGTTGACATTGGTGAGGGTCGGGCCGGTTGTGACCAGGTCGCCGATGGCCTCAAACAGTCCATAGGCATCGTTGTTCGACAGATGCGCGGCGGGATCCAGACCGGCAGCGCGGGCCCTTGCGAGCGTGTCGGGCCTCACCAGCGCGCCCGCGTTGTCCTCGCTGCCGTCGATGCCGTCGGTGTCGCAGGCGATGGCATGGATGCCTGCCGCGCCCTCGAGGGCCAGGGCCAGCGCAAGGGCGAACTCGGCGTTGCGGCCGCCGCGACCAGTGCCGCGGACGGTGACGGTGGTTTCGCCGCCTGACAGCAACAGGCATGGGGGCGGCAATGGCTGGCCGTGGCGACGAACCTGTCGGGCAATGCCGGCGTGAACGCGGGCCACTTCACGCGCTTCGCCTTCCAGGCTGTCGCCCAGAATCATGGTCGCATAGCCCAGTTCACGGGCCAGCGCCGCGGCCGCCTCCAGCGACTGCTGCGGACTGGCGATGAGATGGCTGCGGCTGCGCGCCAGGCGCGGGTCGCCCGGTTTGGGGCTTTCGTCCCGCGCAGCCTGAAGATGGGTGATGACCGATTGCGGGATGGACAGGTTCAGCCGCCGGACCACGGCTCGCGCATCCGCGAATGTGCTCGGGTCCGCCACAGTGGGTCCGGAGGCGATGTCTGCCGGATCGTCGCCCGGCACGTCGGAGATCAGCAGGGTCTCCAGCCGGGCCGGGGCGCAGGCGGCGGCCAGTCGTCCCCCCTTGATCGCAGAGAGGTGCTTGCGCAGCGTGTTCATGTCGCGGATGCAGGCCCCACTGCGCAGCAGCGCCCGGTTCACCGCCTGCTTGTCGGCCAGGCTGAGGCCGGCGGAAGGCAGGCTGAGCAGGGCCGAGCCTCCGCCGGAGATGAGGGCGATGACGAGATCCTGTTCGCTGAGCCCGGAGACCAGATCCAGCATGCGCCGGGCCACCGCCTCGCTGGATTCGTCCGGGACCGGGTGGGCGGCTTCCACAATCTCGATGTGCTCGCAGGCAGCGGCGTGACCATGGCGGGTGACCACCAATCCTTCCAGCGGACCGTCCCAGGCCTGCTCAAGGGCCTGGGCCATGGCGGCGGAGGCCTTTCCGGCTCCGATGACCACCGTGCGGCCAGCCGGCGGCACAGGCAGATGCGCGGCGACCACACGGCCGGGTTGCGCCGCATCCACTGCGGCCTGGAACAGCTGCTTCAGCAGATCCTGCGGCGTCATGCGGTCTGCCGCCAGAGCCTTGCAGCGATGCCGTGCCCGCGCGGCAGATCTGGCCGCGGCCAGTTCAGCACGGTCCGGGTGAAGGCCTCACAGCGGGCATCCAGCGCGGCGAAGTCCGCATCGCCCAGCATCCAGCTTGCCAGCACCTCGGCTTCGATGTCCGCAATGGCCTGGCGCAGGCGGGCGCGGTAATCGGCGTCGAACAGCGCGGCGCGATGCACGGCCTCCCAGGCCTGCCAGAGGGGAGCCTGGTCGGGTGCGGGAGCCAGTACCTGCGAGTCGACGCCCAGGGTCAAGGGGCGGAACAGCGACAGACAGGGGGCGGAGGTGCCGGTGACTGCCAGTCGCGGCCCCTGTGGGCCCAGCCAGGCGATCAGGGATCCGGTGGTCTGGCTGCGCCGGATCGGCCCGCTGGCATGCATGCAGACATCGCCATTGCTGCCCTCGAGCGGTGACTCATTGCCGCGCCGATGGGCCCGCAGATGACCGGCCAGGGTGGCAAAATCCGCCGGGCCGTCGGCTGCGGTGCGGGCCAGGCACTGCAGGCTCAGAGACCGTCGCCGATGGCTGCCGGCGAACCAGGGCAGCAGTCGCGTGTCCTGTTTTCGAAAGGAACCGGACACTCCGGTCGAGCACAGGCTGTAGTTCTCTTCCAGGCTCAGTGCATTGGAGATCGCCGCATAGTCCTCTACCGGCCGGGCGGCCCACGCGCGGCCTGCCGTTTCGAGCACCCAGGCACCCTGCGGGTCCGCCAGTATGAAGCTGCTGTCGTAATGGAAGCCCTTGTCCCGGTGCCCCGCGGGACCGCCCTGGCCATGTTGCTCCAGCAGGCTGGTGATCACCTCGATGGCGGCGCGGGCATCACGCGCCCGTTCCAGGGCGAGGCGCAGCAGGTCCATGCCCAGCAAGGCCGGTGTGAGGCTGCGCTGATGAGAGAAGATGGCTTCATTGCCAATCACCAGCCCGTGTTCGTTGATGCCCATCTCTGCCCCCCAGATCCAGCAGGGCTTGGACAGGATCATGGCGTGCCGGTCGGGCACCTGCGGAATCTCGATATGGGTGACGCGCAGTCTGGTGCTGCGATCTCCCCGCACGGCCGGCACCTGCACGACTGCTTGCGGCTCGTGGGGCTCGCGGTCGCTGTTCTTGGCAAACCAGATGCCGTTGCTGCTGCGCAGCACCTGAGTGTCACACATCCCCGTCATCCCGGTAGGCGCGCAGCAGGCGCGAGATCTGGTTGCGGAATTCATCGAAACCCGGCTGACGACGGGTCAGCGCCTGCACCTCGAAACCCCGGGTCAGACGCAGGAGTGCGGAACTCAGTTCGGCGGGGCACAGGAAGTCCTGGTCGGCAAGAAACTCCGCCATGGGAAGGGCCATGCTGTCTTCCCACAAGGCGAATTCCACTGACAACTCCGGGTGCTTGACCGAGTACAGGATCAGTTCGATCTCCGCGCGAAGCAAGCCGGGCTCGCGCAGTTCGTCCCGCACCAGCTGGACCAGGAAGTCGGCGACGGCCTGCAGGGGATCGGCAGCCTGCCGGGGACGCACCCGTTCCAGGTTGCGTGCGAGGCGGCTCTCGAAACGTTGCATGTAGAGACGGAAGGCCTCGAGCAGGAGTTCTTCGCGTGAGCTGAAATAGTAGGTGGTCGAACCCAGTGGCACACCGGCCGCCTGTGCGATCTTGCGGTGGGACAGCCCGTCGCAGCCGTGCTCGCCAATCAGATGCAGGGCCGCCATCAGAATGTTTTCGCGGCGTTTGCTGTCCGTTGTCTTCGCCTGTGCCGAACCCATCAGCGCAGGCTCCGCAGGCGGTCCCTCAGCGGCGCGACACGGGCCAGCAACTCGACACCGGCCCGCTGCAGCGGACTGATCTCGGCCAGCACCCGGGGCATGGCCTCACACAGGCCCTTGGCCACCTCGCGGGCAATGCGGTCGCCGTGCCGCAGGCTGCCGGCCCGCGTGTGCAGCCAGCCCAGATAGCTCAGGCCCCGCAGCAGGATGAAGGCCGG
>JBFKIN010000086.1:0-9472 GCA_041632255.1 Oceanococcus sp.
CAGGCGGTTCACGTCACCCCCTTCGTCAATGGTGGTACCGGATACCAGGTTCTGCAGTTGGGTGGCGGCGCCGATGTTGCCGGACCCGGCCACCGTGGTGCTGCCCAACTCGGCGAAGCCGAAGCCCACGCTGGAGCCGATCGAGCGGCTGAAATCATCGTTGGCGACCACGAGGCGTGATTCAATCAACACCTGCCGCACCGGAATGTCCAGGCGCGTGATCAGTCGCTGCAGGTCTTCCAGCTTGTCGCGGGTGTCGCGCACGATCAGGGTGTTGGTGCGTTCATCCACGCTGACGCGGCCACGCGGGCTGAGGAAAGAGCCTTCATCCTCCTTGTCGCCGGTGATTCCGATCAGAGATGCCAGCTCTACCGCCTTGGCGTAGTTGATCTGGATCATCTCGGTGATCAGAGGGGCCAGCTTCTCCGCCTGGGTCTGCGCCTCGATCTCCTTGGCCTGCTGGGCGGCGACTTCGCCGGTGGGAGCGACCCAGATCACGTTGCCGTTTTCCGTTTTCGACAGACCTTTGGTTCGCAGCACGATGTCCAGGGCCTGGTCCCAGGGTACGTTCTCGAGCCGCAGCGTGATGTCACCCTTGACGGAGTCGGAGGTCACCAGGTTCTTGCCGGCGACGTCGGCGATGATCTGCAGCAGCGCCCGGATTTCGATGTTCTGGAAGTTGACATTCAGACGTTCGCCGGTGAATTCCGGCTTGAGCCGCGCGATTTCGTCGATTTCCCGCTGGGTCAGGGGCTGCAGCTCGATGGTGAAGGTGCGTCCCAGCTGATAGGCCACCTGCTCGAACTGCGCGCCGGATACCGGAGTCAGGGTGATCTTGGTATTGATCCCTTCCTGCGTGGTGTCCACGAACTTGATCGGCGTGGCGAAGTCCAGCACATCCATGCGAGCAATCAGGCTCTCGTCAGCCACCCGGGTGTTACGGAACAGGGCGACGATCTTGCCGCCTTCGTTGCGGATGTCGACATCCGCCGCGTCGCTGCCCAGTTCCAGCAACAAGCGGCCAGCGCCGGTTTCGGAGCGGCGGAAATCCATCTTGCTGATCGTGCCGCGGCTGTCATCGACACTGGCCCCGAGTGGCGGCTTCGCGCTGGCGGGTGCGCCACTGCTCAGCCGGATCAGCACGCTGGATCCCGCGCTGTTCACGCTGTATTGCGGCAGGCTGGCGAGATTGAGAACGATGCGTGAGCGGTCTGCGGTTTCGATCGCGGTCAGGCTCTGCAGTAAGCCCTGATTGATCGACATGCGCCGGTTGTCCAGCGCAACGCCGGTGCCGGGCAGGTCGATGGAAATGCGCGGTGGCGTCTCCAGCGCAAACACCGCTGCCTCCGGGGCAGTCTCGCTCAATTTCAGCTCGACCGTGAGGTCATCTCCTTTGGGAGTGACGGTGACAGCAGTCAGATCGGGGCGCGCCTGCGCGCTCCAGCTGGAAAGACTCGCTGCGACGACCCCGAGGATCGGCAGCGCCCTGGCCCGAAAACCGACATGCCTGGTCATTGTATCCCTCGATTCATTCAAGCGGCTTGCGCGAGTGATCCGTCTGTAATGTCTACGCAAGTCCATGATTATTTTTCCGAAATGGCCACTATAGCGGGCCGTTTGACATAGCCGCCCAGGCCATCCGGGACGATCTCTTCGAGGCGGACTTCCGATTCGGTGATCTGCACGATCTTGCCGAAATTCTGCCCCATGTGGTCGCCGTGCGTGGCGCGGTGGACGACCCCGTCAGGGGCGCTGAGCAGGGCGAAGCGCTGCTGGCGGAAGTCCAGGGTGCCCAGCATGCGGATGCCGTCCAGCGGGAATTCCTCCAGCGGTTCCCGATTGCGTGAGAAGTCCGGTTGCAGGGTGCTGGTGGAGCGGTTCTGCTCAGCGAGCACCTTCTTGTCTTCCTGGACAAAGCTCTGGAAGGGGCCGGGCTTCTCATGCTGGCTGTAGGCGAACGGCTCGTAGGGCGCCATTTGCGGGATGGGGTCGATCGGTCCGGGCGGACGCGCCTTGATCTCGGCGACGTACTGATCCAGATCGCTCATATCCCGGCTGCAACCGGTCAGGCCGGCCAGCGAGCAGCCCAGCAGGACGACGAGAAAACGGCGCGCGGCGGTCTCTGTCACTGCACACCCCCCTCGTCGGCATCCAGATAGCGGTAGGTGTTGATCGTTGCATCCATGGTCAGATCACTATCCTTGCCGACCCGGATATGGACATCGCTGACGGTCACGATCCGTGGCAGGGCAGCCACGCGACTCACGAATTCCGCCATCTCGTGGTAGTCCCCGGTGACGGTGATCTTGTTGGGCAGCACGGCGTAGAAATCGCGCGGTATCTCGCCCTGCGGCTGAAACAGCTGCTCTTCAAGTCCTGACGCCACGCGGGTCTGGGAGATGTCATTCAGCAGATTGGCCACTTCGGTCTTGCTGGGCAACTGGCGCAGCATGCTGCCGAAGGAGCGTTCCATCTCTGCGAGCTGGTCACGATAGGCCTGCAGATTGGCGGCCTTGAGCTGTTTCTTTTCGAATTCGGCGCGCAACTCGGTTTCCTGCCTCTGCACTCGCTCAAGGTCCAGTTGCAGGGGCTCCACCTTGTAGTAGAACCCGCCGACGACAATGACCCCGATCAGCAGGATGCAGGCGCCGGCATACGCAAAGGTCGGCCAGGCCCCGACGTTGTTCGGGTCCAGGTTCTGCAGTTCGTCAAGGGCTTCCTGCAGGTTCATCCGGCATCCTCCTCTTTGGCCTTCTGCTGCTCGCTGAACTGCAGGGTGAACTCACCCAGACGCCGGCGCTGCTGGTCCTTGGTCCGGATCACGATCAACTTCGCGCCCTGGAACCAGTCCGAGCCGTCGAGGTTGCGGATATAGGTGGAAATCCGGCCGTTGGACTCGGAGATGCCGTTGACGGTCGTCGTCTTGCCCTGCTGCTTCAGGCTCGTCAGGTAGAGGCCCGGCGGCTTTGTCGTCACGATTTCATCAAAGAAATGAACGATCTGCGTGCGGCTGCGCTGCAGTTCCTCGATGATTCGCATCCGCGCGAGCAGGTCGGACTTGAGCTTTTCCAGTTTCTCGATCTCGGCGATCTGCCGGTTCAGCGTGCTGATCTCGTTCTTCAGTCGCTGATTGCGTTGCTGCTGGAACTCGATGTCGCCGTTGATCTTCATCACCATGCTCATCACGACGGCAAGTCCTGCAACCGCCGTGCCGCCCAAGGCGATGAAAAAGCCTTTCTGTCTCTGTTCCCGCCTGGCCTGTCGCCAGTCCAGCAGGTTGATCTTGATCATCAGTCGAATGCCCTCATCGCCAGGCCGATTGACAGCAGCATCGCGGTCTCATCCTGTTCGAGCTGTTTGGGCCGCGCCTTTCTCGCGATATCCATATTGCGCATGGGGTTCGCGATCACGACCGGCACGCCCAGTTTTTCCTTGACCCGGTCGTCGAGATTGGGGATGGCTGCGGTGCCGCCGGCCAGGATGACCTGGTCGATTTCGCTGAACTTCGGGGAGTTGGCGAAGAACAGCTGCAGCGATCGATCGATCTGCTGCGTCAGATCGTCGATGAAGTAGGGCAGGACCTCGGTATCGTAATCGTCGGGCAGGCCGCCGATCCGCTTGGCATTGTTGGCCTCGTCCTGCGACATGCCGTAGTGCCGCATGATGTCCTCGGTCAGCTGCTTGCCGCCAAACTGCTGCTCGCGGCGATACACCGCGCGTCGGTCATGAAAGACCATGAACACGGTATTGACCGAGCCGATGTCGACAACGGCTGTGGTCGTCAGTTCGCCGGAGTTCGGCATCTGGGGGAAGAGCAGTTCGCAGGCGTTTTCCAGGGCCTGCGCTTCCGTGTCGACCACCTGCGCGGTCATGCCGGCCATGTCCAGCACGGCGATGCGCTCGTCGATGGTGTCCGTGCGGCAGGCGGCCAGCATCACGTCGACCGAATCCGGCGCGGTGGGCGTAGGACCGATCACCTGGAAGTCCAGGTTCACTTCGTCGATGGGATAGGGGACGTACTGGTCCGCTTCCAGTTTGATCTGCTCCTCCATTTCGGATTCGCGCAGATCGGCCGGCATCTGGATGGTTTTGGTGATCACGGAAGAGCCTGCGACCGCCACGGCGGCCTTGCGTGTGCGGGTGCCGGCACGCTTGAGCGCCTTGGTCAGTGCCAGGCCCACCGCATCAGGCTCGGCAATCTGGTTGTCGATCACGGCGCCGGGAGGCAGCGGTTCGATGGCATAAGCGTCTATGCCATAATTCGCGCCCTTCTTGGACATTTCCAGCAACTTCACGCTGGAGGAACTGATGTCGACACCGAGCAGCGGCGTCGAACGTTTTGCGAATAAGTTGCTGAACACTCCCATACTGGGTCCCCACCCTGATCCCGCGTGTCGTGGTCGAAGCGACCGTATGCCCGAGGGCTACTATAGCTCACAGTTGGCAGGATTCAACAGCACTATGCTTCTGATTGCCTTGCAGAATGTTCCGCCGGCGCGAGGAATTTCGGCGTCCCCAGCCACAGCTGATCGAAATCGCCATGCGACTGCTTAAATTTCTGTTCCTGCTCGGGGTGCTGGGCGCGTTGGCCGGGGGTGTGGCCGCGGCCGCAGTGCTCTGGCACTTCTCCCAGGACCTGCCCTCCACCGAAGGCTTGCGTGACATGCGTCTGCAGGTGCCGCTGCGCATCTACTCGGTAGACGGACAGTTGCTGGGCGAATATGGCGCGGAGCGGCGCGAGCCGCTGGCCTACAGGGATATCCCCCAGCCGCTGGTGCAGGCCTTTCTCGCCGCCGAGGATGACCGCTTTTTCGAGCATCCCGGGGTGGACTATCAGGGACTGTTGCGGGCGGCGTGGATGCTGCTGCTCACCGGGGAAAAGGCGCAGGGCGGCAGCACCATCACCATGCAGCTGGCGAGGAATTTCTTCCTCAGCGCAGAGAAGAGCTATGTGCGGAAGATCAAGGAAATTCTCCTCGCCATCGAGATGGAGCAACAGCTGAGCAAGGAGGAGATCCTCACTTTCTACCTCAACAAGATTTTTCTCGGCCACCGGGCCTACGGCATCGGTGCCGCCGCAAAGGTCTACTACGACGCCGAGTTGAATGAGCTCAGCCTTTCGCAGATGGCGATGATCGCTGGCCTGCCCAAGGCACCTTCACGCTACAACCCCATCTCCGGGCCGCAGCGGGCCCTGTTGCGACGCAACTATGTGCTGCGTCGCATGCGCGAGCTGGACTACATCACGCCCGAGCAATTCGAGGCGGCCAGAGCCGAGCCGATCAGCGCGCAATTGCGTCGGGCCTCGATTGATCTCGAGGCCAATTACGTGGCCGAATACGCCCGCTCGCGCGTCATCAACCAGTACGGCGTGGATGCCTATACGAGCGGCATGGTGGTGCAGACCACGATTCACGCCGACAAGCAGCGCGCCGCGGTGAACGCGCTGCGCGAGAACCTGCTCGATTACGACCAGCGCCACGGTTATCGCGGACCGGAAGCCCGCTTCACCGACCTGCGGGACGAGATCGTGCAACTGCCGCCGGAGCGGCAGCGCGCCCTGCTGGACCCGCTGCTGGAGGAGTTCTACCCGGTGGGTGGGCTGATTCCCGCGATTCTGTTGCGGCGCGACCAGGAGAGCCTGAAGGTCTACGCCACGGAGTCCGGATTCGTCGACCTTCCGGTGGCTGGACAGCCCTGGAAGGATTCGGCCGCTGCTCTGCAGCGGGGGGATCTGGTCCGGTTGCGCAGGCCATCCGGTGATAAGGACGGTGCCTGGCAGCTGGTGCAACTGCCGGAAGTCCAGGGCGCCATCGTCGCGGTGGATCCACGCAATGGGGCGGTGCAGGCCATGGTCGGCGGTTTCGACTATTTCGCCAGCAAGTTCAACCGCGCCATGCAGGCTCGCCGCCAGCCGGGTTCAGCCTTCAAGCCCTTCATTTACTCGGCGGCGCTGGAAAACGGTTTCACGCCGGCGTCCATCATCAACGATGCGCCCGTGGTGTTTCATGACCCGGCCCTGGGCGGGGCCTGGCGGCCACAGAACTACAGCGGTCGCTTCTATGGCCCGACGCCGGTGCGCGAAGGCCTGATCAAGTCGCGCAATCTGGTCGCCATCCGCCTGCTGGATTCCATGGGCATGGATGTCGCCCGCCAGCACATCGAGAAATTCGGATTCGACATGTCCCGGGTGCCGCGGGATCTGTCGATGTCCCTGGGCACCGGGGTCTTCAGTCCGCTGGAGATGGCGACAGCCTATGCGGTTCTGGCCAATGGGGGCTACCGGGTCACGCCCTATCTGATCGAGAAAATTCTCGATGCGGACGGCGAGGTGCTGCATCAGGCCCGCCCGGACACGGTCTGTGATGCGGCCTGCCGCTTCACTCGCCGGCAGCTTCCGGATCATGCCGCGCCGGAAGATGTGTCGGATGACAGCGATGACGGGACGGTGGAAGAGCCACTGCCGATGGCACAGCGTGTGGTCCGTGCCGAAAACATTTACCTGATGACCGACATGATGATGGACGTGATCCGCCGCGGCACGGGCGTGCGCGCCAAGTCACTGGGTCGGGATGATCTGGCCGGCAAGACAGGCACAACCAATGACCAGCGCGATGCCTGGTTCTGTGGCTTCAATGCCGCGGAGGTCGCCGTCGCCTGGGTGGGATTCGATGACATCAGCCCGCTGGGCTCGCGTGAAACTGGCGCCCAGGCGGCACTGCCGATGTGGATTCGTTACATGGGCGAGGCGCTCAAGGGCGTGCCGGCGCAGCGCCTGCCGCGTCCCGATGGTGTGGTCAGCGCGCGAATCGACCCGGCCACCGGCCGGCTGGCCAGCTATGACAATCCCCAGGCGACATTCGAGATTTTCATGGAAGGACATCTGCCCGAAGCCACGCCGTCCAGCGGCGGCGGAAGTCCGCGCGGCCGGTCGGGCGAGGCACCACCGTCGGATGACGAGTTGATCGAGGACATCTTCTGATGCACGACCCGCTCAGGGTCGAAGTGGCCCAGGAAGCGGCTCGTCTGATCTGTGAGCAGGGCCTGCGTGATTACGGACAGGCCAAAGCCAAGGCGCTGGCCACGCTGGGCAGCGGGCGGGGCGCGGCGCCGAGCAACCAGGAGATCGCCGACTGCGTCCATGAATATCTGCGCATCTTTGATCACGAAGCCTGGCTTGCGCGCCTGTCGGGCCTGCGTCGCACCGCGCTGCAGGCCATGCGACTGTGCCGGGACTACCAGCCGCGGGCTGTCGGCGCGGTGGTGAACGAGCTGGCCACGGCCCGCAGCCCGGTCCAGATCCATCTGTTCTGTCCCTACGACGAAGCACTTGACCTGTTGCTCGACGAGCAGCAGATTCCTTTCGATTCCATCGAGCGGCGCTACCGGCACCCGGGGGGGCAGGAACTGCGCCGGCCGGTCTGCGCGTTCGTCGCTGGCGAGTTTGAAGTGGAGCTGACCCCGTTCGGCGAAGACGATGTGCGCTGGTCCCCGCTATCACCGTTGGACGGCCGGCCCATGACGCGTTGGACAGAAGCGGAACTCCGCCGGGCGCTGGAGGCCTCGGCCTGAAACAGAAAACCCGCCATCAGGCGGGTTTTCTGTTTCAGCGTGCGGTCTTGCCGGCGCGACCGGAAAACCCGGTCGTGCCACGACTCACCAGGTGGCGCCGATCAGCGCTTGTCGATACCGACGTAATCCCGCTTCGGGCTGCCGGTGTAGATCTGGCGGGGGCGACCGATCCGGTTGCTCGGGTCGGCGGTCATTTCCTGCCAGTGGGCCGCCCAGCCCACGGTGCGGGCGATGGCGAACATCGGGGTCATCATGGAGACGGGGATGCCCAGAGCCTTGTAGATGATGCCGGAATAGAAGTCCACGTTCGGATACAGCTTCTTCTCCTTGAAGTAGTCATCTTCCAGGGCGACCTGCTCGAGTTTCATGGCCAGTTCGAACTTGGGGTCGTTCTCCATGCCCAGGTGCGAGAGCACCTTGTGGCAGTGCTCGCGGATGATGGTCGCGCGGGGATCGAAGTTCTTGTAGACGCGGTGGCCGAAGCCCATCAGGCGGAACGGATCATTCTTGTCCTTGGCCTTGGCGATGAACTTGTCGGCGTTGGAGATATCGCCGATCTGGTCCAGCATACGAAGCACGGCCTCGTTGGCGCCGCCATGGGCCGGGCCCCACAGGGCGGTGATGCCGGCGGCGATGGCGGCGTAGGGGTTGCAGCCCGTGGAGCCGGCGAGCCGCACGGTCGAGGTCGACGCGTTCTGCTCGTGGTCGGCGTGCAGGATGAACAGCACGTCCAGGGCCTTGGCTGCCACCGGGTCGACTTCATAGTCTTCGGCCGGCACCGCAAACAGCATGTGCAGCAGGTTCGAGCAGTAGTCCAGCTTGTTCTGCGGATACATGAAGGGCTGGCCAGCCGAACGCTTGTAGGCTGCAGCCGCGATGGTCGGAATCTTGGCGATCATGCGCCGGGCAAAGATATTGCGATGCTCCGGGTCATGGATGTTCGTGGTGTCGTGATAGAAAGCCGACAGCGAAGCGACCACGCCGGCCATCATGGCCATCGGGTGCGCGTCGTAACGGAAACCCTGGAAGAACTTGTTCAGGGATTCGTTGATCATCGTGTGATAGCGAATGGCCTGGTCGAACTCTTCCAGTTGCTCGGCGCTGGGCAGCTCGCCGTACAGCAGCAGGTAGCAGACCTCGATGAAGCTGGAGTTCTGGGCAAGCTGGTCCACCGGGTACCCCCGGTAAAGCAGCACGCCCTCGGCGCCATCGATGTAGGTGATCGCCGAATCGCAGCTACAGGTGGAATTGAAGCTGGGATCGTAGGTGAACTTTCCCGTGGCACCGTAGAGGCCCCGCACGTCGACGGCTTCCGGTCCCAAAGTGCCCTTGACCATGGGCAGTTCGGTGGCCTCGCCAGCCGGGCTGGTCAGGATGAATTTGCTGTCGCTCATCACGTTCTCCATTGTCGCGGCCGGCTGCCAGCCGCGGGCTTTTCGAAACTCAGTAGTGCGCCGGATACGGCGCACGGGCCACGCCGCTGTCCACGGCGGCGCGGGCCACCGCCTGCGGCACCACGTCGATCAGACGCGGATCCAGCGGCGTGGGAATGATGTAATCCGGGCCGAAGCTCCAACTCTCGCGGCCATAGGCATCCAGTACGGTAGCCGGAACCGGCTCCCGCGCCAAGCGACGCAGCGCCTCGACCGCAGCCAGGTGCATGGCCTGATTGATGCCCGATGCGTGCACGTCGAGGGCTCCGCGGAAGATGAAGGGAAATCCCAGCACATTATTGATCTGGTTCGGATAGTCGCTGCGGCCTGTCGCCATGATCAGGTCATCGCGGACGGCATTGGCGACTTCCGGAAGGATTTCCGGGGTCGGGTTGGACAGGGCGAAGACCACCGGCCGTTCGGCCATGCTCTTGATCATGTCCGCATCGACCAGGCCCGGTCCGGAA
>JBFKIN010000087.1:0-9457 GCA_041632255.1 Oceanococcus sp.
CCTGACTGAGGTCGCCGGCCAGAACCTGATCCAGCTTGTACAGCGTCAGGTTGATGCGGTGATCGGTGACCCGGCCCTGTGGAAAGTTGTAGGTGCGGATGCGCTCCGAGCGGTCGCCGGAGCCGACCAGCGCCTTGCGCGTGGCGGCGCGTTCGCTGGATTGCGCCTGAACCTGCATGTCGAGCAGCTTCGCCTGCAGCAGGGACATCGCCCGTGCCCGGTTCTTGTGCTGGGAGCGCTCGTCCTGGCATTCGACCACGATGCCGCTGGGCAGGTGGGTGATGCGGATCGCCGAGTCGGTCTTGTTGACGTGCTGGCCGCCGGCGCCGGAGGCGCGATAGGTATCGATGCGCAGATCCTTGGCTTCGATGTCCACCGCCTCGACCTCGTCCAGTTCCGGCAGGATGGCGACGGTGCAGGCCGAGGTGTGGATGCGACCCTGGGATTCGGTCTCCGGCACCCGCTGCACGCGGTGCGCTCCGGATTCGAACTTGAGCTTCGAATAGGCGCCATGGCCGATGATGCGCGAGATGATCTCCTTGTAGCCGCCGTGTTCGCCCTCGCTGGCGGACAGCACCTCGATCTGCCATCCCTGGCCGGCGGCGTAACGCTCGTACATGCCGAACAGATCGCCGGCGAACAGGGCTGCCTCGTCCCCGCCGGTGCCGGCGCGGATTTCCAGAAAGATATTCTTGTCGTCGGCCGGGTCCCGCGGCAGCAGATGCACCTGAAGCTGGCTCTCGCGCTCGCTCTGCAGCTGCTCCAGTTCCTCCAGCTCCAGCGCGGCCATCTCGCGCAGTTCGGCATCTTCGTCGGCCACCATGCCGCGCAGGTTCTCCAGCTCCTGCTGCCCCTTGAGATAGGCGCTGAAGGTCTGCATCACCGGTTCGAGCTGGGCGTATTCCTGCGAGTATTTGCGGAACGTGTCCTGGTTGCCGATGACCTCGGGGTCGGACAGTTCATGGCCCAGCTCCTCGAAGCGGCTATGCAGGTCTTCGAGACGGCGGATCAGGGAGGGATTCATTCGGGGTCGCTGTCGTCCAGCTGGAAGATGTCGTGAAGCAGGCCGATGCGCTGCTGGCGGTCGTGCTCGTTGAGTCCGCGCAGGCTGACGGTTGGGCGGTGCAGGAACTGGCGGGTCAGGGCGTGGCTGAGACGGGTGAGCACGGCCTCGGGATCGGCGCCGGCGGCGAGCTGGGCACGGGCGTCCTCCAGATGCTGCTCCGCCATCGCCTCGGTCTGCGTGCGCAGGCGTCGGATCACGTCGGCGTTGGAACGCTGGCTGAGCCAGTCGACGAAATCGCGGGTCCCGGCCTCGATGATTTCCCGGGCCGAGTCGGCCGCGGCTTCGCGGCTGCGCCGGTTCTGCTCGGTGACCTGCTGCAGGTCGTCGACCGTATACAGGTAGACGTCCGGATTGCTCGCCACATCGGGGTCGATGTTGCGTGGTACGCCCAGGTCCAGCAGCAGCACGGCCTTGCGTTTGCGGCGGGAAAAGGCGGCCTTGAGCATCTGCAGGTTGATCAGGCGCTGTTCGGTGGCCACCGTGGCGACGACCACGTCGGCCCGGGACAGCTGGGTGGCGATGCTGTCCAGGCCGCAGCTGGCGCCCTGGAACTGTTCGGCGAGCTGGCGGGCCCGTTCCGGTGTGCGGTTGGCCACGGTGATGCGCGGACCGCCCATCTTGTACAGGTGTTCCGAAATCAGGCGCGCCGTGTCCCCGGCGCCGATCACCAGCACATCACGGTTGCCGAGATCGGCGAAGATTTCACCGGTCAGGCTGGCGGCCGCCGCAGCCACCGACACCGAGCGGGCGCCGATCGTGGTGCGGGTCCGCACATCCTTCGCCACATGGAAGGCGTGCTCGAACAGCCGGGTCAGGATGGGGCCCAGGGTCCGGCTGTCCTGGGCCACGCGAAAGGCGTCCTTCATCTGGCCCAGGATCTGGGGTTCGCCCAGAATCATGGAGTCCAGTCCGGAGGCGACCCGCAGGGCGTGGCGGACGGCCCGGCTGTCGTCGTAGGAGAACAGGTGGGGCTGCAATTCCTGCGGGCTGATCTGTCCGCGCTGGGACAGCCACTGACTCAGTCGCGCCGGAGCGCCGCCCACCGTGAAGATTTCGGTGCGGTTGCAGGTGGAGAGCACCGCGGCTTCCCGTATGCCGGGCACGGCCCGGATCTCCGCCAGCGCCTGCGGCAGGGCGTCGGCGGCAATCGCAACGCGCTCGCGCAGGCTGAGCGGCGCGGAGCGGTAATTGAGGCCCAGCGCGTACAAGGTCATCTCACCCGATGAAGGGGTGGGGCCGCGCGGGGCGGATAGTGGTGGTCATCAGACAGGCCGTGCAATACAAGCGGTGCGCACAATTGGTGGATAATGCACGCTTTGCGGTAATTTTCGGTGATGGACGCCGCGGGAACAAGCGGCAGCCGCATCTGTCAATGAAGGGCTGGGCTTGCGGCGGGTCCGCGAGGCCGGGTCAGGCAGGCTCGCCCGGGCAGGCCCGTCCAGGAGCCCTCAACGAGTTGGATATGCACTTAGGAAAACTTCTCGGCGCCGCGCTGATTGGCGTGCCATTCGCCCTGTCGGGCTGCGCGAGCCTGGATCAGGGCGCTCGTCCTGGCAGCGAATTCGAGGCGCTGATGCAGTCCGCTGCAGAGCGGCCCGAGGTCCGGCTGAACAGCGCCGTGCTGGCCGGCGAACTGGCGGCCAGTCGCAATATGCACCTTGAAGCCGCGCGGCATTATGCCGAGGCTTCCAGCCTGAGCGAGGACCCCCGCATCGCAGCGCGTGCGACGCAATTCGCCTTGCAGGCGGAAAGCGGGGAACTAGCCCTTCGCGCCAGCAGGCGCTGGGCGGAGCTCGATCCCACGCAACTCAGCGCCTACGAAATCAGCGCCCGCCTGTCCCTGCGCGAAGCTGACTATCCCCAGGTGGTGCACTTTCTGCGCAACCTGCTGGCATTGTCTCCGGATACCGGCCAGGCCCTGATCGGCGTCGCCGAGGTGCTCGCCTCCGAGCCCCTCGAACTGGAGCGTGCGCTGCAGCTTTACAGTGAGATCACGGCCGGTCAGCAGGCGGGCGCTGACCTGGAGTACGGCCGCGCCCTTGTGGCCTATCGTTTCGGTGGCAGCCTCCAGGCGCAGCAGGCGCTGGTCGAAGCCCTGAGACTGAAGCCGGGCTGGCGCCAGGCCCAGATGCTGGCCCTGCGTCTGCACCTGCAGTCCGGCGAACTGGAGCCCGCGGGCGATCTGATTCGCGACCTGCATGTGGCCGCGCCGCGCGACCTGGACCTGCGACTTGCGCTCGGCGCCCTGCTGCTGGAACACGAGCAGTTGGCGCTGGCCCGCAAGGAATTCTCCAAGGCGTTGAAGATTGATGCCGGCAATATCGGCGCACTCTACGCGCTGGGCCTGATTGCGATGGACGGGGAGGACCTGGACGCCGCGGAGCGCCACTTCCAGAAGCTTTACGAACAGGGTGAGCGCCGTTCCGACGCGGCCTACTACCTCGGCCGGGTGGCCGAGCAGCGCGGTGCGCTGAAGCAGGCCATGGACTACTACCGCAACGTGCGCGATGGTCGGCGACTGGTCGATGCCGCGGTGCGTCAGGCGGTGGTCCTTTCCCGCCAGGGGCAGACGGAAGCTGCCCGCAGCTACCTTGAGGCCTTGCGCTCGCGTTTTCCCGAGCAGGAGCTGCGCCTTTTTCAGGTGGAAGGCGAGCTCTTGTACCAGGCCCGGGATGACGCCGCCGCCGAAGCCGTTTACACACACGCCCTGCAGCGCTTCGACAAGGATGCCGACCTGCTCTACGGACGCGCGATCGTGCGTGAGCGGCTGGGGCGGGTGCCGGCGGCAGAGGCCGATCTGCAGCAGATCCTGAAGGACCAGCCGGATGATGCGCGGGCTCTGAACGCGCTGGGCTACATGCTGAGCAATCACACCCAGCGGCTGGACGAGGCCGGGCGTTACATCCGGCGCGCGCTGGAAATCACGCCCGATGATCCGGCCGTGATCGACAGCATGGGCTGGCTCTACTTCCGCCAGGGCCGCCTGGAAGAGGCGCGAACCTACCTGGAGCAGGCGTACGCCAGGTTCAAGGACCCTGAAGTGGCGGCCCACCTGGGCGAGGTGCTGTGGTTGCAGGGGGAGCGTGAACGCGCCCGCAAGGTCTGGAATCTGGCGCTGGAGAAGGATCCCGACCATCCGGTGCTGCAGGAAACGATCCGGCGACTGGATTCGGCGATCTGAGGCCCTGGCGTGCAAGGGCTGGCAAAGGCGCCGCGGCGCAGCCGCGGCAAGCCGGGTTGATCGCCTCGCACGCACCCGGCACGCGGGGGGCGGTGTCGCCTCCGGCCGGGTCGGTGGCGCCGGGCTCCGGTCGCGCGCAACGCGGGTGGCTCGCACTGGCGGCGCTGCTGCTGTCCGGCTGCAGCCTCATGACCGCCGCGCCCGATCCGGATACCCCGGCCCGCCAGGCGGAGGCCGCTCGCGCCGCGATGGCGGCGTGGCAGTTCAATGGCCGGGTACAGACGCAGGAGCAGCGCGCCAGCCTGCGCTGGCGTCAGCGCGAGGAGGAATTCGATCTGCTGCTGCGGGGGCCCTTCGGTTTCGGTGGGGTGCGCATCACCGGGACACCGCAGCAGGTCGAGATCGACGATGGCGAGGAGCGGCTGGTCAGCACCGATCCGGTGCTGGACATCTACCGGCGCACCGGTCTGCTGGTGCCGCTGCAGGCCTTGCGCTGGTGGGCCCTGGGTCTGCCGGCGCCGGATGTGCCGGCGACCACCCGTCGCGACCTGTCCGGCTACATCAGCGAGATTGTTCAGGCGGGCTGGAGCGTGACGCTGGCTGACTACCAGACGCTGGAAGATCTGGTGTTTCCGCACCAGATCACCCTCAGGCGGGATGGTCAGCTGTTCGCGATCGAGATCAGTCGCTGGAAGCGCCTGTGAAGGTCGGGCTGGGCTGTGAGGGGCGCTGGCCGGCGCCGGCCAAGCTGAATCTGTTCCTGCACGTGCTGGGCCGCCGGCGTGATGGTCGGCATGAGCTGCAGACCCTGTTCCAGCTGCTCGACTACGGCGATGAGCTGGACATCGAGCGGCGTGGCGATGGACAGATCCGCCTGCACCACGCCCTGGACGGCCTTGAGCCCGAGCAGGACCTGTGCTGGCGGGCGGCGCACGCCCTGCAGGAGTCTGCGGGATGCCGTCTGGGCGCGGATATCACCCTGTACAAGCGCATCCCGATGGGCGGCGGGCTGGGCGGCGGCAGCAGCGATGCGGCCACGGTCCTGCGTGTGCTCAACCGGCTCTGGGGACTGGATCGGCCGGTTGCGGAACTGGCGCAGCTGGGTCTGGGTCTGGGGGCGGATGTGCCGGTCTTCGTGCATGGACGCAGCGCCTTTGGCCAGGGCGTGGGCGAGATTCTGCAGCCGCTCGATCAGCCCGAAGTCTGGTACTGCGTGGTCACGCCGGACTGCCATGTGTCCACCGCCGAAGTCTTCGCCGATCCCCGCTTGACCCGGGATACTCCGTCGCTGTGCGTGGAGGATCTGGCTGGCGCGTCGTTGCGCAATGACTGCTGGCCGGTGGTGTCGCGCCGCTTCCGCGTCCTTCGTGAAGCCCATGAACGTTTGTCGCAACATGGTGAGCCGCGCCTGTCCGGTACCGGCGCCAGCCTGTTTCTGAGCCTCCCGGAGCGGGCGCAGGCCGTGGCCATCGCCGAGTCCCTGCCCGATGCCTGGCGGTCTTTCGTGGCGCGCGGGCTCAACGTCTCGCCGCTGCTGCACGCCCTCGGCGAGGGCGTCTAGGTTCAGTCGCGCGTCGTCTGCCCTTCAATCCTTTCGATCGCCTTGTCGACCTCCCCGCGCAGGCATCCACGGGCCTTGGGGTCGCTCTTCTGGGCGCGCAGCCGCGGGATGTCGGAGGGGTCGCCCAGCTGGCCGATGGTCAGCACGGCCTCGATGCGGGCCTCACAGTCCTGCGGGTCTTCCAGTTCGGCGCGGGCAAAGGCGAGGGCATCCAGGCGCTGGCCCTGTCCCAGTTCATTGAGCAGCCGTCGTGCATGAGCACGGCTGCGGGCTCCGCTGGTCACCGCCTCGGCCGCCAGCGCATTGAACAGGGCTTCGCTGGCATGGTTCCGGATCACGCCTTCGGCCATGTTGGTGTTCCATGACAGGGCGCTCACCAGGTTACGGGCCACCTGGCGATTGCCGGACAGGCCCGGCTCCGCCGCCAGGGCAATCGCGTAGTCCGCGATGCCCGCCGGACGCTGGCCACGGGTAAAGGCCAGATGGCCGCGCAGGATCAGCGCTGCCGGATCATCGGGGTTGTCCGCGATGCGGGCGCGGATCAGATTTTCGATGGCGCTCAGCGAGCCTGCGGCGAGTTGGGCCTCGCCCTCGGCGATCAGTTCCAGGACCTGCGCATCCACCTGCGCGCCAGCCGCTGCGGACGCGGTCGCATCCGCGCCGGTGCGCTCCTGTGGCCACAGGAACCAGGCGCCAAGGGCCAGGGCCAGCAGCCCGAAGACCGCCAGCAGCGGGCCGGTCCGCCTGTCCCCGCCGGGCGCGGCCACCACGGCCGCTTCGTGGGCAACCCGGGGTGGAGCGCGGGGGGATTCGGGTGGCGCGGCTGGCGGAGTGCGCGATGACGGCGAGGCAGGTCTTGCCGATGCTTTTGGTGCTGCGGGCGCGTCGATCGCGGGCGCGCCGGCAAATGCCTCCAGCCACTGCGTGACGGAGCCTGGCCTATCCTCGGGGTGGACACCCAGTGCCCAGTCAATCGCCTGCAGCAGCGATGGCGAGTAGCGCCCGGCGGCGGCCCGCGACGCCGGAGCCATGGGATCTTCCCGCAGTCGATTGACCGCATCCAGCGGCTTGAGTCCGCAGACCATGCGGTAGCCGACGGCTCCGAGGGCGTAGATGTCCGTCCAGGGCCCCTGTTCGCCGTCCTCGGAATACTGTTCCAGGGGCGCGTAGCCGGCGGTGACGACATTCAGCACCGAACGGGTGGCGGCGCCATAGGACTGCCGCGCGGCGCCAAAGTCGATCAGGATCGGGGTGTTGTCCTCCTGCACGATGATGTTCCCGGGCTTGACGTCCCGGTGCAGGGTGTCCGCGGCGTGCACTTCGGCCAGGCCGGAGGCCAGGGCCTCAAGCATGCCGCGAACCTGCGCTTCGTCCGGCTCGGGGTGCCGTTTCAGCCAGGCGTCCAGGGTGCCGCCGGCGACGAAGTCCATCACGAAATAGACGGTGCCGTTGTCCTCGAAGATGCGGCTGACCCGGACCAGATTGGGATGGCGAAAGCGGGCCAGCACCCGGGCTTCGGCGAGGAATTTCTTCTTCGCCCAGGAGAACCGCTCGCGCATGGAGCTCGCGCGCACGACGACCGAGCTGCCCTCGCCGCGTGCGGCCAGGTCCGGCGGCAGGAATTCCTTGATGGCGAAAGGCGCGTCCAGCAGGACATCGTAAGCGAGGTAGGTGATGCCGAAGCCGCCATGGCCCAGCACCTTCTCGATGCGGTACTCGTGCAGGCGGTGCCCCGGCTTCAGGGCATCCAGAACATCTTGGTCCTTGCTGATCATCGCGAGATTCTACCGATTCCCGGCAAGCCTCCCAGTGCCTGCCGTAGAATGCGCGTTCGGTGGGGGGCGGGGGCGCGGCTTCACAGGACAGAACTATGGGCTACATCCGGGTTTACAACGCTGGAGAACTGATCGACCAGAAGGAATTGCGCGGCGATTCCGTCAGCATCGGTCGCACCGACGACAACGGCATCGTCCTGCCTGACTCCGGCGTGTCGCGGCACCACGCCGTGATCCGCCGGGATGGCGACGGCTGGGTGATTGAGGATCTGGGCAGCCGCAATGGCGTGTTCATGAAGGACCGGCGCATTGAGCGGGAGAAGCTGCGTTACTGGGACGAAATCCAGATCCAGCAGTTCGTGATCCGTTTCATGGCGACGCCGACCATGGCCCCTGGCCAGGAAGCGTCGTCGGTCGCGCCCGTCCAGGATGGGGACAAGACCCAGTTCGTGTCGCTGAAGAGCCAGGCAGACCTCAAGCGACTGCGCCAGAAGAAGCGTCTGGCCTATGTCGAGCTGCGCAATGTCGATGGAGAGCTGGTGCGGCGACCGCTGACCAGCGGTCGGGATCTGATCATTGGCGGCGGGCGCGAAGCCGACATCCGGATTCGGGGCTGGTTCGTGCCGGCGATCGCCGCCCGTATCGAACGCACGAGAGACGGCTACCAGCTGGTACCCGGCAGACGCGGTCGTGTGCAGATCGAAGGCGAAAAGCTGGACGGCCCGGCACCGATCGAGGATGGCGAAGCCTTCCAGGTGCGCGGCAGCAGCTTCCGCTTCTTTGACCGGCTGACCGATTGATTGACAAGACCCTGCAGGCCGCTGACAATTTCCGACTTGCCTGTGCGCGGCGCGACGCTCTGATCGCGGCCCGGCGCACCAGTGAGGCGTGCTGAACAGCGCCGCCCGGCGCCGGGTCCAGTGGGTTCCCGCGCAGCCTGATTTCTCCCCACTGCCTCGGGCGGTGGAAGCAAGACAACTGGGGTGTAGCCAAGTGGTAAGGCAGCGGGTTTTGATCCCGTGTACCGTAGGTTCGAATCCTACCACCCCAGCCACACCCTACAGATACACGCCCCAGGTATGACTCGGATGGAACGGGAACTGACGGAATCGCCTTCCTTGATGCTGTTTGCAGGCAACGCCTGCCCGGATCTGGCCGCATCGATTGCGTCGCACCTGCGCCTGTCGCTGGGCAAGGCCACCGTCGGTCGTTTCAGCGATGGCGAGGTGATGGTCGAGATCGAGGAAAACGTGCGTGGTCGCGACGTCTTCGTGATCCAGTCGACCTGCGCCCCGACCAATGACAACCTGATGGAATTGCTGGCCATGATGGATGCGCTGCGGCGCGCATCGGCCGGCCGCATCACCGCCGTGATTCCCTACTTCGGCTACGCCCGCCAGGATCGTCGCACCCGCTCCGCGCGCGTGCCGATCACGGCCAAGCTGGTGGCGGACATGGTCTGCGCCGCCGGCGCCAGCCGGGTGCTCACGGTGGATCTGCACGCGGAGCAGATCCAGGGCTTTTTCCAGGTGCCGGTGGACAATGTCTATGCGTCGCCGGTGCTGCTGTCGGACCTGTGGCGGCAGAAATACGAAAACCTGATCGTGGTGTCTCCGGACGTGGGCGGCGTGGTTCGCGCGCGGGCACTGGCGAAGCGCCTGGATGACGCCGAGCTGGCCATCATCGACAAGCGTCGCCCCAAGGCCAATGTGGCCCAGGTCATGCACATCATCGGCGACGTGAAGGGCAAGAGCTGCGTGATGATCGACGACCTCGTCGATACCGCCGGCACCCTGTGCCAGGCCGCTGCGGCGCTGAAGGAACACGGGGCCGTGCGGGTCATGGCCTATGTCACCCATGCCGTGCTGTCCGGC
>JBFKIN010000088.1:0-9398 GCA_041632255.1 Oceanococcus sp.
GCGCCAGATCGCGGTCGCGCAGCAGATTCTGCGAGCCGCCGCCCGTCCACCAGGCATAACCCGGGAAGAAGGCCCAATTGTTCTTGTAGCGGATTTCGAAGTTGATGATGAAGTTCTTGCGCCCTTCAATGAAGTTCTCACCCGGCCCCGGCGCAATCCCGTTGACGTCGTGGGCAATGATGATGAACGGCTGCAGGCTGATGCCGGGGGCGATGGATTCGTAACGCAGCAGCGAGATCAGACGCCAGCCCCAGGCAAAACCGTCAGAGTAGGAGTTGCGCTCCTGCTGCGGGTTAAAACGCATGCCGTCGGTACCGGCCACGCAGATTCCGGGCAGACAGCCCGGAGCGTCCCGCCGGGCCGCCAGCAGTTCTTCCTGGGAGGCGCCATCGGCCGGCGAGCCCAGCGCGTCGGTATCGACAACGCCGGCACTGGCGTGCCGATAGGTGCCCGGCGCATCGATCTGGTACAGGGCGTTGCCCGGCATGTTCAGGATCTGCGTCGCGCCGACCTCGAAGAACATGATGACCTGATCCGCCCCGATGGGGTTGCTGGTCTTGCCCAGAATGTAGGTCGCACCCAGGTTGTACTGCAGCGCCTTCACGTGCTCCCAGCCGCGAATGTAACCATTCGGGTCATTCTCACCCACGGTGATGCCGCGGTAGCTGCTGATGAAGGACGGGAAGGAACGCTGGACCGAGGGCGCATCGCCCCCATTGCCCGTTGCGCCCCCGGCCGGCTCGGCGGGGATCAGATTGAAGGTATTCGGTCCGGACTGGCTCAGCGGATCACCGGTAAAGCCGCCGCAGGGCGTATCCGTGTCGTTGAAGCTGTAATCCGGATGCACCGCGCGATGGCAGCTGGTCAGCAGCGGCCCCAGCGCGGCGAACGTCAGATCCTCGGGGTCCACCTGCACCGGCATGTTCGGCCGATAGGCGATTTCCCCCTGGAAGGACAGGTCACCGAAGGTGGTATTGAAGCTCATGCCATACAGCTTGAGATTTTCCGGGTATTCAAGCCCGAACTCCACCTCGTCGATCGGCACGGCATCCGTCACCGGCCCTGAGCCGAGCAACTGCAGCCCGTCTTCGATGCCGGTCACACCGCCCAGGGCGGCGGTGATATCCCCCAGGGGGCCGCCCAGGGAGTCAACGATCGTCCCGATCGGCAACGGCTCCAGCCCGGCTATCAACTGCTCGGCGATGGGCAGGTTCGGACAGGCCAGCGCCAGCGTTGGCGTATTGAAGGCCTCGACCCCGCTGTTGGATCCGGTGGGGTCTCCATCGGCACCGTCAGCCGGATGAGTGCGGGCGCAGGACAAATCCGCCGCCCAGAAGCTGGCATAGGGCAGCTTCGAGTGGTAGTTCATGAAATAGAAGCCGAAGTCAGTCCCGTTGTTCAGGTCCTCGGCGAAATACTTGAAGGCCACGCCCCACTGGCCACCGTCGCGCGGTTCATTGTCCGGGCGCCGGAAGATCGAAGTGGTGGAATCGGTCAGGCCGGACAGCGGATTGTTCAGCGGCGTGCCGACCCGGTACGGGTCTTCCGCCGGGCCACCGAAACTGATGCTGGCCACCTGCCCGCCCGAATAGTTGGTCCCCACATCCACGGTGGAGAAGAAACCGCCGGGCGCCGGCGCTTCAACCGGATCCCATTCGTACTGGTAGTAGGTCTCGATCGACAGGTTGTCGGTCAGCCCGGTGGAGGCGTACAGCATCCCGACCGGGGTGAAGACCTCTTCCGGCACGAAACCGGTGCGGAACAGGTTGTTGGCATTGACCGGATTGGACTGGTTCAGCGAGTTGATCACCAGAAGGGTCGACTCGCCCCAGGACAGACTCTGCCGCCCCAGCTTGAGGGTCAGCTCCCGATCGCCGAAGAACGGCAGGAATCCATAGACGTACAGGTCCAGCAACTGGAAGTCGGAACCGATCTGGCGCAGAACCTCGGGGTCTGAGCGACGCTCGAAAAACGGTTCCACGGCGCTGCCGTAGGTTTCCCCGGTGCCCGGAATGGCCTCGGGCTCCGTTGGCGGAGAATCCGGACGCAACCGATTCGGGTGGAATTCATCGAAATCGTTGTTGACGAAATCGTAGAAATAGAGCCAGCGGCTGAACAGCCCGTAATCCCCGTAGGTCAGACTGAGGTCCTGGGTGATCTTCAGCGGCGCCTGGATCAGATCATGCTTGTCATAGTTCCAGTTGCCGTTGTCGGCGTTCGGCGAGAACTGGCCAATCGCACCGTAATTGTCCAGCGGACCCGCGCCGATGTCCTCGGCGATGCCCGAAAGGGACTGAGCCGGCAGGATGTCGTTCTGGTTGATGCCCTGGCAGGAGTTGAAATTGATCTCCCCGCGCCCTTCGACCGTGCGGGTGCCGCACAGGTCGGGGCGCAGATTCGCCTTGCCGAGCAGGTCGCTGGACCGGTTCTGCATTCGAATCGCCGCGCCGAGCGTCGCCGAGGTGTTGAGCACGCCGCTGATGCCGTCACCGTAGTCCAGCTCGATCTGCAAGGCCTGAGCCGCACCCAACGGGAGCATCGCCAGGCACATCGCCGTCAGATAGCGACCCGTCAGTCCCGCTCCTGGAACTGCGTTCGACTTCCGCATGTTTTCTTCTCCCCGAACAAGATGGACTCGGCCTCAACGACCGAATTCACGGATTGGTGCATTGTAATGAAAATTGACCCGCTGCCAAGAAAATCCGGACCGACCGGGCACAAAAAAGCCCCGCATGGCGGGGCTCTTGATCTTGTTGCTGAATCCGCTTACTCGGCGGCCTCGGCTTCCGGGCGTCCAACGAGCTCGACGTAAGCCATCGGAGCCGAGTCGCCGCGACGGAATCCGGCCTTGAGGATGCGCAGGTAGCCGCCGGGGCGGTCCTTGTAGCGCGGGCCCAGTTCATTGAACAGCTTGCCCACCGTCACCTTGTTGCGCAGCCGGGAAAAAGCCAGGCGGCGATTGGCGACGGAGTCGGTGCCGGCGCGGGTGATCAGCGGCTCCACCACCTTGCGCAGCTCTTTGGCGCGCGGCAGGGTCGTCTTGATCAGCTCGTGCTCGATCAGCGAGTTCGAGAGGTTCTGCAGCATGGCCTTGCGGTGCGCCGTGTCCCGGCCCAGCTGACGTCCAGAATTACGATGTCGCATCGTTATTGATTCCTCAGGCTTTCTCGCCGTTCGGCGAGGTCCAGCTTTCCAGTTCCATGCCCAGACTCAGGCCCTGCTGAGCCAGCACGTCCTTGATTTCGTTGAGCGATTTCTTGCCCAGGTTCGGCGTCTTCATCAACTCGACTTCGGTGCGCTGCACCAGATCGCCGACGTAGTAGATGTTCTCGGCCTTCAGGCAGTTGGCCGAACGCACGGTCAGTTCCAGCTCATCGATGGGACGCATCAGCGCCGGGTTGACCGGCTCGTCCGTCGGCTTGCCACCGCTCGCCGGCACGGCTTCTTCGTCCAGGTCGACGAACACGGACAGCTGATCCCGCAGGATGCCCGCAGCCACGCGCACGGCTTCGGCCGGCGCGATGCCGCCGTTGGTGTGCACGTCCAGAATCAGCTTGTCCAGGTTGGTCCGCTGTTCGACACGCGCGGCGTCTACGCTGTAGCTGACCCGGCGCACCGGGCTGTAGCTCGCGTCCAGGCGCAGGCTGCCGACCATTTCGGTCTCTTCTTCGGACCCGGCGCGGCTTGCCGCCGGCACATAACCGCGACCACGCGTCACGGTCAGGGTCATGTCGATGGCGCCGCCGGTGAGGTTGGCCAGGTGCAGGTCCGGATTGACGATTTCAACGTCGTGATCCAGCTGGATATCCGCCGCGGTCACCGCGCCCTCGCCTGACTTCTTCAGGCTCAGGGTGGCTTCTTCGCGCGCGTTCATGCGCACGGCGACATTCTTCAGGTTCAGCAGGATGTCCAGGACATCTTCCTGCACGCCTTCGATCGTCGAGTACTCGTGCACCACGCCGTCGATCTCGACCTGGGTGATGGCCGCGCCCGGAATCGAGGACAGCATGATCCGCCGCAGCGCGTTGCCCAGCGTGTGGCCAAAGCCACGCTCCAGCGGTTCCAGGACGATCTTGGCACGGTTGGGGCCGAGTTCTTCGACCTCGACCAGCTTCGGTTTCAGCAGTTCGGAAACGCCACTCATGCGTTCACCTCGTGTTCAGTGGGACGTCAGGGCTTACTTGGAGTAGAGCTCGACGACCAGATTTTCGTTGATGTCTTCGAGGAACTGGTCACGGTCCGGCACCGACTTGAAGGTGCCTTCCAGCTTCTTCTCGTCGACTTCGACCCAGTCCTTCAGCCCGACCTGCATTGCCACGTCCAGCGCATCCTTGATGCGGATCTGGTTCTTGGCGCGTTCGCGCACCGAGACGACGTCGCCTGCGTTGACCTGGTAGGACGGAATGTTCACCGTCTGACCGTTCACGCAGATCGCCTTGTGATTGACCAGCTGACGTGCTTCAGCGCGGGTGGCGGCGAAGCCCATGCGATAGACCACATTGTCCAGACGCCGCTCCAGCATCTGCAGCAGCAGCGCGCCGGTGGCGCCCTTCTGTTGGGCGGCCTTCTTGTAGTAGTTGCGGAACTGACGTTCCAGCACACCGTACATCTGCCGCAGTTTCTGCTTCTCGCGCAGCTGTACGCCATAGTCGGACAGACGTGCACCGCGACGGGCGCCATGCTGCCCCGGCGGGGTGTCCAGCCGGCACTTGCCTTCCAGGCTGCGACCGCGGCTCTTGAGGAACAGGTCGGTCCCGGCGCGACGCGCCTGCTTGCACTTGGCTCCAGTGTATTTGGCCATGATTCTTCCTTAGACCCGGCGACGCTTCGGCGGACGGCAACCATTGTGCGGAATGGGCGTCACGTCGGTGATGTTGGTGATACGGAAACCGTTGGCGTTGAGCGAGCGGATCGCCGACTCACGACCGGGACCGGGCCCCTTGACCCGCACTTCCAGGTTCTTGACGCCGTGCTCGGCAGCCAGGGTGCCGGCCTTCTCGGCCGCAACCTGCGCCGCGAACGGCGTGGATTTGCGCGAACCCTTGAAGCCACTGCCACCGCTGGTCGCCCAGGCCAGCGCGTTGCCCTGGCGGTCGGTGATCATGATGATCGTGTTGTTGAAGGTCGCGTGGATGTGCGCGATTCCTTCAACGATGTTCTTCTTGACGCGCTTCTTGCCTCGCGCAGCCGCTTTCGGTTGAGCCATTCGGTCTTTACCTTCTCAATTACTTGCGAATCGGACGACGCGGGCCCTTGCGGGTCCGGGCGTTCGTCTGAGTCTGCTGCCCGCGCACGGGCAGACCGCGCCGATGACGCAGGCCGCGGTAGCAGCCCAGGTCCATCAGACGTTTGATGTTCATCGACACTTCACGGCGCAGGTCGCCTTCGACGTCGAACTGGGCCACACCACTGCGCAGCGTTTCCAGTTCGGCTTCGGTCAGATCCTTGATCTTGGTCGACGGCTCGATCTTCGACTGCTCACAGATCTGCCGGGCCCGGGTCGGGCCGATGCCGTAGATCGACTGCAGCGCGATCACCGTGTGTTTCTTCTCGGGAACGTTAACGCCCGCGATACGTGCCATTGTTTAAGCTCCCACCGCGACAACGCGCGCCGAAAAACCAGACATTTTACCTTGACTCATGTTGTCAACTCAACCTTGACGTTGCTTGTGACGCGCATCCGTGCAGATGACCCGTACGACGCCATTGCGGCGGATCACCTTGCAGTTGCGGCACATTTTCTTGACCGATGCACGAACTTTCATGATTGCTCTCCTGCGGACACGCGATCAGCGTGCCCCAGCGGGGTTGCCACCCTTGAGGTTGGCTTTCTTCAACAGGCCGTCGTACTGATGCGACATCAGGTGCGCTTGCAGCTGCGCCATGAAATCCATCACGACGACGACAATGATCAGCAGCGAGGTGCCGCCGAAGTAGAACGGAACATTCCATTCCAGGATCAGGAATTCCGGCAGCAGACACACGCCGGTGATGTACGTTGCGCCACCGACGGTGAGACGGGTCAGCACCTTGTCGATGTAGCTGGCGGTCTGCTTGCCGGGACGCACGCCGGGCACGAAAGCACCGGAGCGTTTGAGATTATCCGCCGTTTCCTTCGAATCGAACACGATGGCCGTGTAGAAGAAGCAGAAGAAAACGATCAGCAAGGTGTACAGAAGGACGTAGAGCGGCTGGCCAGGTGACAGGGTGTTGGCCACCGTCTGTACGATACCGCCGCCCTCCTCGCCGAAGAAGCGCACCATCGAAGCCGGGAACAGGATCAGGCTCGAGGCGAAAATCGGCGGAATCACGCCAGACATGTTCAGCTTCAGCGGCAGGTGCTGGGTCTGCGCCGCATACATCCGCCGGCCCTGCTGGCGCCGCGCGTGGTGAATCGGAATGCGCCGCTGGGCGCGCTCGACGAACACCACGAAGGCGGTGACCAGAAGCGCCAGCACCAGGATGACGAGTACCTGCCAGCCGGCCATGGAACCGTCGCTCACCAGCTGCGCCGTGCCGCCGAGCGCCGACGGCAAGCCGGCCACGATGCTGACGAAGATGATGATCGAGATGCCGTTGCCGATACCGCGCTCGGAGATCTGTTCCCCCAGCCACATCAGGAACATCGTGCCTGTCACCAGCGACACCGTCGCCGTGAACACGAAGCCCAGGCCGGGATTGATGGCGATGTTGTTCGCCTGGAGCGCAATCGTCGCCCCGATGGCCTGGAAGGCGGCCAGGCCCAGCGTGCCGTATCGCGTGTACTTGGTGATGCGACGACGGCCGGCCTCGCCTTCCTTCTTGATTTCCTTGAGCTGAGGGATCACCGCCGTCATCAACTGCATGATGATGGACGCGGAGATGTACGGCATGATGCCGAGCGCGAACAGGGACAGCCGCTCCAGGGCCCCGCCCGTGAACATCACGCCCAGGTCGAGGATGGTGCCGCGCTGTTGCTCGAACATCGCCTGCAGCTGGACCGGATCGATGCCCGGCACCGGAATGAAGGTCCCGATGCGGTACACCAGCAACGCCCCGAGCAGGAACAGAATGCGGTTACGCAGTTCCTGCAGGCGGCCGAAATCCGGCAGTGGTCCTTGCTTCGCCATGGTGTCCCTTAGCTGACCGAGCCGCCGGCGGCTTCGATGGCGGCCTTCGCGCCGGCGGTCACCGGCACACCCTCGATCTTGACCGCTGCGGTCAGTTCGCCGGCCTTGATGATCTTGACCAGTTCGGCGCTGTTGCTGATCACGCGCGCCTTCTTGAGGGCTTCGATGGTGACCGGCTCGGCAGCCAGCTTGTTCAGCGCGTCAAGCCGCACTTCCGCTCGCAGGCCGGCCTTGGCGGAATTGAAACCACGCTTCGGCAGGCGGCGCTGCAGCGGCATCTGACCGCCTTCGAACCCGACCTTGGTGTAGCCGCCGGAACGCGACTTCTGGCCCTTGACCCCGCGGCCGCAGGTCTTGCCCGTGCCCGAACCGGTGCCACGGCCAACCCGCTTGGCGGCTTTGCGCGAGCCCGCTGCGGGCTTCAGATCGTCCAATCGCATAGTCATTATCCCGTGCCGCTTACGCGGACACTTCCTCGACGTTCAACAGATAGCGAACCTTGTTCACCATCCCGAGATTTTCCGGGGTCGCCACGCGCTCCACCGTGTGGTGCATGCGACGCAGACCCAGGCCACGCACGCAGGCCTTGTGCGCTTCCAGGCGGCCATTGACGCTCTTGACCAGCGTCAGCCGCAGCATCTTTTCCTTTGCCTTCGCCATCTTCGATTTCCTCAGGCCACGTCGGTGCCGAGCAGCTCGGCGACCGTCTTGCCACGCTTGGCGGCGATGTATTCCGGATCGTGAATCGCGGTCAGCGCGTTGATGGTGGCGCGCACGACATTGATCGGGTTACGCGAGCCGTAGGACTTGGCCAGCACGTTGTGCACACCCGCCACTTCCAGCACGGCGCGCATGGCGCCGCCGGCGATGACACCAGTACCTTCGGAGGCCGGGCGCATGAACACCTGGGTGGCGCCATGGCGGCCGATGATCCGGTGCTGGATGGTGTCGCCCTTGAGCGCCACGTCCACCATGTTGCGACGGGCTTTCTCCATCGCTTTCTGGATCGCCACCGGCACTTCACGGGCCTTGCCGTAGCCGTAACCGACCCGGCCAGCGCCGTCGCCGACCACGGTCAGCGCGGTGAAACTGAAAATGCGACCGCCCTTGACCACCTTGGCGACGCGGTTCACCGCGACCAGCTTCTCCTGCAGATCGCTTTGCGTATCGTTGTCTTGCTGTTGTCTAGCCATTGTCGATTCCTCAGAACTGCAGGCCGGCTTCGCGCGCCGCATCGGCCAGCGCCTTCACGCGGCCGTGGTAACGGAAGCCCGAGCGGTCGAAAGCCACGGTGTCGACACCGATTTCCTTGGCCTTGGCCGCGATCGCAGCGCCCACCTTGGCGGCCGCCTCGACATTGCCGGTGGATTTCAGGCCATCCTTCACATCGGCCTGCACGGTGGACACGCTGGCCAGCGTCCGGCCGGACTCCGGCGCGATGATCTGCGCATAGATGTGCCGCGGCGTGCGATGAATGCACAGACGATGCACTTCCAGCTCGTGGATCTTGGCGCGCGCCTTGCGGGCGCGGCGCTGACGGGATTGTTTCTTGTCCATAATAGTCTCGAAATCCTGGGATTAGGATTGAATCCGGTTGGATTACTTCTTCTTCGCTTCCTTCCGACGCACGCGCTCTTCGGCGTACTTCACACCCTTGCCCTTGTAGGGCTCCGGCGGACGGAAGGCACGGATCTCGGCGGCGGCCTGGCCCAGCACCTGCTTGTCGAAGCCCTTGAGCACGATTTCGGTCTGACTCGGGGTTTCAGCAGTGACGCCTTCGGGCAGGTCATAGACCACCGGGTGCGAGAAGCCCAGTGTCAGGTTCAGCTTGTTGCCCTGGGCCTGGGCGCGATAACCAACGCCGACCAGCTCCAGCTTGCGCTCGAAGCCGGCGCTGACGCCCTGGGCAAAGTTCGCCAGCACGGCGCGGGTGGTACCGGCCAGCGCGGTGTGCTTCTCGATGCTTTCCGGGCTCAGGCGAAGCACATTGCCCTCGACGGTCACGTCGATGCCATCGGCTAGGCGCATGCTCATCTGGCCCTTGCTGCCCTTGACGGTGACGTCACGGCCGCTCTGGCTGAATTCGACACCCTTGGGCAGTTCGATCGGGTATTTCGCAATACGGGACATGTCGAGGACTCCTTAGGCCACGATGCACAGGACTTCGCCGCCCTGGCCTTCGGCTCGCGCCTTGCGGTCGGACACCACGCCCTTGGAGGTGGACACGATGGCCACGCCCAGGCCGCCCAGCACTTGCGGCAGTTCGTCCTTGTTCTTGTAGATGCGCAA
>JBFKIN010000089.1:0-9270 GCA_041632255.1 Oceanococcus sp.
GGCCGGGATGCCAGCGGTGCTGATGGCGCGGTGTTCTTCGGCGATCCCGCGTTATTTGAAGGCGATCCGATCAGGGCAGAAATCGCTCTGCCCGCCGGCAGCTGGGTGCTGGCGGGAGTCCCGCGCGAGGGTTGGCCCACGAGCTGGCCCGGTCAAGTCACCTTTCGCGTCGGCGCAGCCTTCGTGTGTCTCATCGTGTTCGGGCTGGTCTATTTTCTGGTGCGCCTGCCACACACGATGCAGCAGGCGGTCAGCCGGGCGACGCAGCAGCTCGAAGCCAGCCAGTCTCGTTTTCGCGGCGCCATCGCCGCGCTTCCGGCGGGTTTTGTCATCTACGACCGCGACGATCGCCTGGCGGTCTGCAATGACCGTTTTCGGGAGATCTATGCGCGCTCGAGGCCCTGTCTGCAGAGCGGTCGCAGCTTCCAGGATATTCTGCGTTTCGGTCTGCGCAACGGCCAGTACCATGAGGCACCGATCGAAATGGCCCAGGCTCAGGAGCAGCTCTTCAATGAGATGATGGAGCGGCATCGCCAGCGCAGTAATGCGGCGGATGTGCGCCTGGCTGATGGCGTCTGGATCCGGGTATTCGAAGAGCAGATGAGCGACGGCGGCAGGGTGGCCTTTCACGTCGACGTGACGGAAGAGCGCCAGCGTGAGGAGCAGCTGGACGCGGAACGCCAGCGCGCCGAACAGGCGAACCAGGCGAAGAGCACCTTCCTGGCCACGATCAGCCACGAGGTGCGGACCCCGCTCAACGGGGTGCTCGGCCTGCTGGGCGTGCTCCGCGAAGATTCGGGATTCACTGCGGAGCAAAGCCGTTACGTGCAGACTGCCTACAAATCGGCAGAACATCTGCTCAGCCTGCTCAACGAAATCCTCGACATCAGCAAGATGGAGTCTGGGGCGCTGACGCTGGAGTCCGCGGACTTCCCGCTCGGCCCAATGATCCGCGGGGCCGTGGAACTGGTCGGCGGACAGGCACAGGCGAAGAATCTCGAACTGAAGCTGGATCTGGATCCTGCGCTGGAAGGCCCCGTGTATGGCGACGAAGGGCGGCTGCGCCAGGTTCTTCTGAACCTGTTATCCAACGCGATCAAGTTCACGGACGAGGGCGAGGTGTGCCTGAAAGCCTCGGTTCTGAAATCAGCGAATCCCGAGCGCCTGAAGCTTCGGTTCGAGGTCAGCGATTCCGGCATGGGTTTCGATCAGGACCAGGCGCAACGATTGTTTCAGCCATTTTCCCAGCTGGAGCAGGATGCGACCCGGCGTTTTTCGGGAACAGGGCTCGGGCTGGCGATCTGCCGCCGCCTGATCGAGATGATGGGCGGCACGATCAGCGCCACAGGGCGGCCGGGTGAGGGCGCCACGTTCACCGTCCTGCTTGATCTGCCCCGCGGCCGGCTCGATGAACAGTCGGTCGAGGATAATTTGCCGGTGCTGACCCCCGCCAGTGAGGGGCGCGAGAATGTCCGGGTGCTTCTGGCGGAAGATTCCCCGACCAACCAGCTGGTGATCAAGGCCATGCTGAAAAACAGCGGCTACACCCTGAATGTGGTCAGCAATGGCCAGGAAGCCGTGGATGCGGTGGAACACCTGCGCTATGACCTGATCCTGATGGACGTTTTCATGCCGGAACTGGACGGTGTGGAGGCGACCCGGCAGATTCGCGAGCGTTTCAGCGCGGGCGAACTGCCCATCATCGCCCTGACCGCCAATGCGATGCCCGGCGATGCCGAACGTTTTTTCGCGGCTGGCATGGATGACTACCTGTCCAAGCCCATCAATCGCAAAAAGCTTCTCGCCGCACTCTGGCGATGGTCCAATGCCCTGGGCGAAAAAGTCAGCAGCGCCGCTGGCACAAATCGATAGGAAGAATGATGCCAATCAACATGACCACGCTCGCCCGTCTGGCCAACGATGTCGGCGCCGACATGTATCCGATGATTCTTGACCAGTTCCGTCAGGAGTTCGGCTTGCTGCGCAAGCAGCTCGAGGAGCTGTCCGCCAGTGGCGATGTGCCGGCCCTGGCCGAATGCGCCCACCGCATGAAATCCACGTCAGCGACATTGGGCCTTGAGGAGTTGAGCGCGCAGGCGGCGCATACCGAGAACGTTGCCCGCGCCGGTGACTCGGCAGCGGCGCAACGGGCCTGCGAGGACTTGCTGACGCAAACAGACACGGCGGAAATCCTGTTGCGGAATCTTTCCGATACGCCGCCGGGCTGAGCAGGCCCATCTGGCTCGTCATGCCGGCCTCCAGGCCTGTGATACGCCGCAGACCGATACCCGGTGACGGAGGTCATGGAGGAGCGCGTGGTGTCAAGATGCGCCGCAAAATGCTTCGCAGCATGCGACGCATTCCGCTTATACAAGCGAATACACTCTCAGGCCACACGGCGCCGAGAAATGAGGGGCTGAAAAAACAGACACTTGAGCGCACGTCTTGATTGGCATGGTCGTTGCGGATTGCGTGGCGACTGACGCCAAACAGGATAAGACCATGTTGAATCTCGAACGCAGCGCCCTGCTGCTCATTGGTTTCCAGAACGATTACTTTGCCAACGACGGCATCCTGCACCAGGTGATTGAAGAGTCATCCAAGGTGACCGGCGTGATGGCCAACACCCTGTCCCTGCTGGAGTCGGCGGGTGACGATTTCCGCCTCGTGATCTCCACCCCGATCATTTTCACGCCCGATTACAACGAGCTCGATGAGCCGGTCGGCATTCTGAAGACGATCAAGGAGGTCGGCGCCTTCAAGGCTGGCACGCGCGGCGCCCAGGTGGTGGATCAATTCGCCCCCTACACTGACCTGATCACCGAACTGCCCGGCAAGCGCGGCCTCAACGCGTTTTCCAACACGCAGCTGGAGAAACTCCTGCGCGACCATGACATCGACCACATCGTGCTCGCAGGCACCGTGACCTCGATCTGCATCGATTCCACGGCGCGGCACGCCGCGGATCTCGGCTTCGGTGTCACCGTATTGTCAAACTGCACCTCGGGTCGCACGAACTTCGAGCAGGATTTTTATTGCGAGAACGTCTTTCCCCTCTACGCCCAGGTCCTGCGTAGCGAACAGTTGCTCGCGGCCTGAGCGCGGTGCCCGGATCCGGGAAGCCACCCATGGGAAAGCCGACAGCCAGCGAACTCCAGCTGCAGATTCACGCCCGCATGGTCGAGGAGCTGTCGCAACAGCAGCGTGATTTCAGCACCCTGATCAATCTGCTTGAGGAGATTGTCTTTCGCTGCGACTCGCAGGGAACGATACAGATGCTCAACCCCTCCTGGGTCGGCAAGCTGGGGTATCCCATCGAACAATGTCTGGGCCGATCTCTGCTGGATTATGTATCCGGTGAGTACGCCCGCGAAAGCCTGCGTCAGGCCTTCACGGAAGGCGAGCCCATCAGCCAGGAGATCCGGCTCAGGAGCGGTTTCGGTGAGCGGCGCAGCTTTATCCTGCGCGCCAGCCGCAACGGCGACAACTGGTACGGTTCGCTGTTCGACATCACCGATCAGCAGCTGGCCCTGCAGGCCTTGCGTGACAGTGAAAGTCGCTCACGCAAGCTGTCGCTGGTGGCCCGTCGCACCGACAATCTGGTGGTCATTACCGACGCGAGTTGCCGGATTGAATGGGTCAACGAAGGCTTTGAGCGCCGAACCGGTTACGCGCTCAGGGACGTGAAGGGTTATTCGCCGGGTCAGTTCCTGCAGGGGCCGGATACCGACCCGGCCACGGTTGCAGAGATGCGCGCGGCCTTGCAGCGTGGCCAGGGCTTCACGGTCGACATCGTCAACTACGACAAGCAGAACCAGCCCTACTGGGTCCGCATCGACAGCAACCCCCTGCATGACGAGCAGGGCCGGCTGCAAGGCTTTATCGCGATTGAACGCGACATCACCCAGGCCAAGCAGACCGAACAGATGCTGTGCGAGACCCGCGACGAGGCACAACGTCTGAGTCGTGCCCGTACCCGTTTCGTGGCCAATATGTCGCATGAGATTCGCACGCCGCTGAATGCCATCCTCGGCATGAGCGAATTGCTCGAAGAATCCGAGTTGCCACCGGAACAGCGCAGCCACGTCGAGACCATTCGTAACAGTGGCAAAGCGCTGCTCGCGCTGGTCAATGACGTGCTGGACTTCGCCAAGCTGGAATCAGGCCAGCTGCCTTTTGCCCAGACCGATTTCCCTACCTCCCAGCCCTTCGAAGAAGCCGTGGACATCATCACGCCACAATTGCGTGAAAAGCGCCTGGCTCTGCGCATGAGCTGCGCGCCGGGTGTGCCGGCGCAACTTGGCGGCGACCCTGATCGTCTGCGCCAGGTGGTGCTGAACCTGCTGTCCAATGCGCTCAAGTTCACGCGCCAGGGGCAGATCAGAATTCACGTCGGCTGGCGTCCCGGTGAGGCAGGCCATGGCCTGTTGCAGGTCAGCATCGCCGATACCGGAATCGGCATAGATCCCGGTCGACTGGATTCCCTTTTCGACGAATTCACCCAGGCTGATGCGTCGATAACGCGCGAGTTTGGCGGAACCGGCCTGGGCCTGGCGATCTGCCGGCAGATTTGCGAGCAGAGTGGCGGAAGAATCTGGGCCGAAAGCGAGCCTGGCGTCGGCTCGCAGTTTCATTTCGAGATGGGTCTGCGCGCGTTGCGTGCTGCGGAGCCCGGCCCGCCCTGGGAACTGGTGCACGACAAGCTGCCGCGCGATGTCACCGCGGTCATCGAGGCGCTGGGTCATTGCCTGTTGTTGCCGGTCAGCGCCAAGCCCGGCCTGGCTCAGGACGGCACCTTCGCGGTCAGGGATGTCAGCGGACGCTACCAGGAGGTGGATCTTGCTCCACTGCACGACGTTCTGACGCCGCAACGGATTTACCAGCGGGCTGCTGCCGCCCTCGGGCAGACGGAACCCGCGGAGAAGAGCGCGCGCGGCGGCGAGGGCGCTGGCGCCGGGCTGCGGATTCTGGTGGCCGAGGATGTGCCGCCCAATCAGCTGGTACTGAAGCTGATGCTACAGCGTATGGGCTGCCAGCATATCCGCGTGGTTGACGACGGCGCACAGGCGGTTGCGGCATTCGCGGATGAGGAATTCGACCTCGTGCTCACGGACATGCACATGCCGGTGATGGATGGTCTGCAGGCGGCGACGCAGATTCGCCGCATGGCGCAGATTCGTCAGCCGGTGATCGCCGCCATTTCTGCGGATGCGACCAATGACGCACGGGAAGCGGCGCGTGAGGCTGGAATCGATCACTGGCTCTCCAAACCGGTCAATCGGGGCGAACTGGAGCGTTTGCTGCGGGAGGTCGCCAGCGACCTGGCCGGCGGTCCGCCGGCCGCTGCTGTCATCTAAGACTCGCGGGCAGGACACCGTCCCGAGCGGTGACGCGCGGACGGCCTGCAGACAGTAGCGACCAGTGGCCGCATCGGCTGCCTGACTGCGCCCGGGTGGGGCGGGTGATGGAGACGGCGAAATGCGCAGCGTGTCCGCGCTTCCCTGGCAGGAATGTCGCAGCTTGTTCTTGATGTCGTGCTGGTGGTCCGCCTGCCAGGCTGTATGAAAAATCCGTAAGTATCGGAAAATCAGCAAGAAAACGGGGCGACCCTGATCAGGGGTGCGGTTTGCTCACAGTTTCTTGACCTCCTCTGTGATCGACTCCAGGACAAGGCACCGAAGGTTCGAAACACGGTGCGCGGTGGCTCCCCGGCGGTGACAGTCGGGCAGCCAGGAGGAGAGACAATCATGAACGCAAGTCGCATGAGACGACAGCATAGGCCAGCGCGCCCCTGGCGGGCGGCGCTGATCAGCCTGCCCCTGCTTTGCTGGGTGCATTCCAGCCTCGCGGCACAGCCTCCCGACAGCGTCGGCTTCGTGATTTCCGGATGGGGCCATGCCTTGAGCGGGAATCAGCTGATCCAGCACTGGATGCGACCTGATACCGAACGGTGGTCAGCGTCGGTTCCCCGCAATGAATGGAACGGGCGCCTGGCGAGGGTCTCCCCGAACCGGGATGCGCTGCGCCGGATCAAGCATGGTGTCGGCGTGGATTGGCGCCTGTTCGAGTCCGGCGGCCTCCACTTCAACCTGTATCGACGTCACCGGACGAAGGCGGAAGGCGTCCGGATGCGCCTTGGAGACTCTGCGACATTGCGCCGGACCCAGTGGTGGACATTGGGCGGCTCCATGCAGCAGGTGCGCACGGACGAGGGTGATCGTTTCATCCGCTTCGTGCCCCAGTTGATGGTGAACCCTGACGGTCCGCATGGCGCCACCAGACGCTGGTCGTTCAGCCTGGAATATGGCTACTGGTTCGGCGGTGACAAGCGCGCCGCGGTGGCGGAAAGGGTCCTGCAGGCCAGCCTCAGCGCACGATTCTGAGGCTGGCCCGGTCAGAGCGGACTATCGGCGCGCGATCTTGCGCACGTTGCTGGTGCGGAAATAGCTCTCGTCGAAGACCTGTTCATTGAACAGGGGCTCCTCGTTCGAGAATTCCATCGCCAGGTAGCGGTTGGACTGCAGATCGTAGATCACGTGCCCGGCCGGGCCCACGGAATCGGTCCAGGGAATCATGATCTGGTGGTATTCCTGGATCCGCCAGAGCTGGTCGCGATTGTCATAGATATCGACGACAAGGGCAGTCCAGGAGTCCTCATCCACATAGAAGGTCCGCCGCTTGTAGATGTGGCTGGTGCCTTCACGCAGGAAGGAATCCACAACCCAGACCCGGTGCAATTCGTAGCGGGCCAGATCCTGATTGATGTGGCCTTCCCGCACGATGTCTTCGTAGGTCAGGCGGTCATCGACCAGCTTGTAGGCGTTATAGGGTACGAGCATTTCGCGCTTGCCGATCAGCTTCCAGCGATAGCGGTCGGTGGCGCCGTTGAAGACGTCCAGCTGGTCGTTGGTTCGCAGGCCGTCGGAGCCGGTGCCCGGATTGTCATAGGCCACGTTCGGCGCCCGGCGGACGCGGCGCTGGCCCGGGTTGTAAAGCCAGGCGCGGCGCGGCTCCTGCCACTGGTTCATGGTTTCATGCACCAGCAGCACCTGGCCGGCAGAGCGCGGTGGCGCCAGGGTGATCTGCAGGAAGTAGGTCATGACCCCGTTGAGATCATCGAAATTGACCCCTGGCTGGGCATAGCTGAACAGCACGTCCTCGCGCAGCTTGTGCGGGGTGAAGGCACCCGAGAGCTGAACCGCGAGCTGCACGTTGTAACGCCGGATCGAGACGCCGCGGAATCGGGTCTTGTGATTCCACATGATCTCCTTGCCTTCCTGCGGAATCGGGTAGGGCACGCCGATGGAAACGTCGACCATGGATTCGCCGAAGTTTTCCAGCCGGCCCTTCAGCGCATTGCGCTTGGTCGCCTCGTAGACGTAGTCCGGCGCATAGACCGAGCGATTGCTCGGGTAGACATCCATCTTGTAGGTGCCGGGGAAGCGGGCCAGCAGGGTCTGGTGGCTGGGGCTGAGAATCTCGGTGTACTCCGAGGCATTGGCCGAGGTGATCGTGTACAGCGGCTTCTGATCGCCGATACCCGGGTAGCTCTCGGGATGCCGGGCCACGCGGTCGGCGGGTTTGCGCGCCATCACGTAGCCACCGGTCCATTCCGGAATGCTGCCGTCCTCGTTGGCGGCCTTGATTCCGCCCAGCGGAGTGAGATCCTTGCCCAGTCGGGCAGCCTCCTCAGCGCTGACCGCCGCCTGTGCCGTAGTAAAGAAAAAGCCCGCAAGCGCGGCGCCTAGCCAGACCAGATGTGTTCGCGTCATTCCTCATCCCCCGGAACTCTCTTGGTTCCTGTGAATTTTCTCCTCGCGCAGGATAACCCAGATGCCCCGGCGGGCGGCAAGTCAGTTGCCGCCTTGTTCCCGCTGATCAACCACGGTGCCGTCCTCGTCGACCGTCTCCAGCACGACGCGGTAACCCCACAGGCGTGCCAGGTGCTTCATCACCTCGCCCGCATCCTCGTCCTCGAGGGGACGGTTGTTCAGCCGGAAGTGGCGCAAGGTAAGGGCGCGATCGCCCTTGATGTCGAAATCCCAGACCTGGATGTCCGGAATCAGGTAGGCCCGGTTGTACTGCCTCGCGAGATCACGGCGCAGTTGCTGATAACCCTGCTCGTTGTGAATCGCGTCGACGACGAGATGCTCGTTGTCTTCGCGATCGGCGATCTCGAACAGGCGGAACTGGCGCATCAATTTCGGCGACAGGTACTGGCCGATGAAGGATTCGTCCTTGAAGTTGCGCATCGCGAAGTCCAGCACCTTGCGCCAGTCGCCCCCGGCGATGTCCGGGAACCAGGCGCGGTCCTCGTCGTCCGGTTCCTCGCAGATGCGCCGGATGTCCTGAAACATCGCGAATCCCAGGGCGTAGGGATTGATGCCGGAATAGCGCGGATCGTCGAAGCCGGGCTGGAAGATCACGTTGGTATGGGAGGCGAGCACCTCCATCATGAAGGCATCGTTGACCCGGCCCCGGTCGTAAAGATCGTGCAGCAGCCGGTAGTGCCAGAAGCAGGCCCAGCCCTCATTCATCACCTTGGTCATGCCCTGGGGATAGAAGTACTGCGCCATCTTGCGCACGATCCGGACGATCTCGCGCTGCCAGGGTTCCAGGCTCGGAGAATGTTTCTCGATGAAATAGAGCACGTTTTCCTGCGGCTCCGGCGGGAAGCGCTGACCATCCCTTTCCCGGCGGTTTCTGGCGTGCTTGACCGTCGGCAGGGTCCGCCAGATGTCGTCGAATTGTTTCCAGTCGTGTTCGGCCCGCTCGCGCTGCCGCTCCTCCTCTTCCTGGGCGGACAGCGGAGTCGGGTGGTGATAGCGATCGACACCGTGCTGCATCAGCGCGTGGGCGGAGTCGAGCACGTCCTCGACCCGGTCCACGCCATAGCGCTCCTCGCACTTCAGCACATAGCTGCGCGCGAAGACCATGTAGTCGATGATCGCATCGGCGTTGGTCCATTGCCGGAACAGGTAATTGCCCTTGAAAAAGGAATTGTGGCCGTAGCAGGCGTGGGCGATGACCAGAGCCTGCATCGGCATCGTGTTTTCCTCCATCAGATAGCTGATGCAGGGGTTGGCGTTGATCACGATCTCGTAGGCCAGGCCCTGGGCCCCCTTGCGGTAGCGCTGCTCGTTGCGAATGAACTCCTTGCCGTGGCTCCAGTGGGGGTAGCCTATGGGCAAGCCCAGGGAGGCATAGGCGTCGAGCATCTGTTCGGAAGCGATGACCTCGATCTGGTTCGGATAGGTGTCCAGTCCGTAC
>JBFKIN010000090.1:0-9199 GCA_041632255.1 Oceanococcus sp.
CTCGCGCGAACTGGGCGTCTACCGGTCGATTCCGACCCTGTACCTGAGCAATGACCTGACCGGTTCCAGCGAACTGGCCACGCTGTTCGTCGATCCCGACTGGCGCCAGAGCGGCGCCGGGGCACTGATCAGCCTGTGCCGTTTTCTGTTCGTGGCCGCCCATCGCCGCCGTTTCGCACGCCGCTTCATCGCCGAGTTGCGCGGGGTGGCCGATGCCCAGGGCCGCTCGCCATTCTGGGAGGGGCTGGGCCGGCAGTTCTTCGCGATGGATTTCTCCGTGGCGGACATGCTCAGCGGCGCCCAGACCCGATCGTTCATCGCCGAACTGATGCCACGGCATCCCGTTTACACGGTCTTGCTGCCTCCCGAAGCCAGGGCCGCGATCGGCGAGGTGCATGAACACACCCGCGGCGCCCGGAAGATTCTGGAAGCCGAGGGTTTCCGCTATCGCGACTACGTCGACATATTTGATGCGGGCCCGGCGGTGGAGGCTGACACGGCCAGCATCCTCAGCGTCCGGAGGTCGCGACGTGCGGTGGCCCGCCCGGCACCGGCGCGGCTCTGCGTCCAGCCGGCGATCGTGGCCAATACGGAACTGGCGGATTTTCGTGCGATTCGCACGGATATCGGCATCGACGGCGACGCCGTCCTCCTGCAGGGGGCGGACCTGAAGCGTTTGCTGGTCGAGCCCGGTGGAGAACTGATTGTGCGCAGGCTCTGAGCCTGGCGCATGCAGGGGAACCCATTCGCGCATTCGTTCGTGAAGTCCCCGGTGGGGGCAAGGCGCCCAGCTATCCAAGGAAGAATCAAATGCTGCTGCAAACTATGACGGGCCGTCGCATGACCGGCCTGGCCGTCGGGCTTGTGCTTTCCGGGACGACGCTGGCGCAGGATCTGCCGCCGCCTGCCGAATGCGTCGCCCCCGGGCCGCTGTTGCTGGCCGATCCGGTCGGGGATGTGAATCCGCTGGCGCTGTCGCCGTCGGACATCCCACAGGACAATCTGGACCTGCGGGAGCTGAATCTGTCCCAGGCCACTGGCGAGGACGGCGAGGAGTACATCGTCTTCCGTCTCAAGGCGGAATCGCTGGCTGACGGCCTGGTGCCCTCGACGTCCTATTTCGTCAGCTTCATGGGCAGCGTGGATGCGCGGGTGCGCGGGGTCCGCATGCAGGTGGACGAGCAATCCGTCGTCAGCTTCTTTTCCTACCTGGCCAGCGAAAGCAACGCCGGCACCAGCGATGGCCGATTCGTCGCGGCCGGGACCGAGGTGCCGGCCCATCCCAGCAGTGCCTACGGCGACGATGGCGAGATACTGATCGTGGTCAAGGCGACACAGCTGGGCTTGTGGTCGCCCGGCGAGGCTCTGACCGGTTTCAATGCGGCCACGACCTTTACCGCCGGCGGAATGATCACCGGTACGATGGACGAAATGCCCGATGGCCTGTCCCGCATGGGTCGCTTCGACTATCAGGACCCCGCGTCGTGCCAGGGCGCCGCTTCGCGCAGCATCCCGCTGGCCTCCGCCGGTGGCAGTCTGGGGCTGCCCGTTCTGTTGCTGGGCCTGCTGCTGGGCTGGCGCCGCCGGCAATCTTTCTGACATGACCTCTCCAGTGGAGTATTCGATGCGCAACACCTCGCAACTGATTCTGACCGCCGCTCTGCTGGTCCTGGCCTCCGCCGGCCAGGCTGCGGATCTGGGCAGTGTGACCCTCAGCCTTGGGGAGCCGGAGCAGCACGTGGGCAGCGGCCCCAACACGGGCATCAACCCTACCGTAGACATCGACAATCTTGTCTGTCAGGACCCTGTTCTGGGCTGCGACAGTTTCGCCTTGACGGTCGATTTGCCGGACGATCTGGTGGAGTATTTTCCAGGCGCCCTGGTCACGCTGTTCCTGGATTGGGAGTCCGAGACCGGCCTGGATGACTACGACATGTACCTGTTCGATGCCGAGGGCAATGAACAGGACTCGTCCATTTCCTTCGGGGGGCCCGAGTCCATCACGGTGCTGGCCGAGCCAGGCAGGACGGACTATCGGGTGACCATCGCCCACTACACCGTGATCAATTCCAGTTACGACACGGCGGTGACCCTGAGTCTGGGCGAGCCCGCCGCGGAGAAAAGCGACCAAGAGGTTGCCCAGTGGCTGGCCGACAACGGCGGCAGCGCGGCCCGAGGTGGGGAACTGCTGGCCAGCTGTCAGCCGCCGGGTGTCACCGTGCTGGCCGATGCACAGGGCGACTCCAATCTGCCGCTGCCGGGCCACGATCTGCAGGAACTGCGCGTCTATCAGACCTGGGATGAGGAGGGGGAGCCCCTGATCGGCTTTGAACTGCAGGTCGATGATCTGAGTTCGCCGACTCCGCAAACCTCTTATTTCGTGTCATTCCAGACCATCTACGGCGATGTCCGGGGGGTGCGGATGGAAGTCGACACCCTGGGCGCGGTCAGCATGTTCTCCTACGTCGTGTCGGAGGATACCGATGGCGACAGGGAGGGGCATTTCGTTGCGGATGGCTCCGCAGTGCCGGCACATGAGTCGAGTTATTACACCGACGAGGGACTGATCGTGATCCGTGTCCGCCCGCAGCACCTGCAGTTGCTGCTGGAGCATGACACCCTGAGCGGCTTCAATTCCGGGGTGATCCTATTCATTGGTGCGGCCGGCATCGGTGGAGCATCGACCACGGATTCCATGCCCAACGGGCTGTCCCGCATGGGAGAGTTCGAGTATCTGAGCCAGGAAGAGTGTGCGGGCGAATCAGCGGGCACGCCGGGCCGGTCCGTCGCCAGCAATCTGCGCGGCGGTGGCCTCGGGATCGGTGTGCTGTTGCTGCTGGCCGCAGGCGCCTTCCGCCGGCGGCGCTGATAAGCACAGTCTCCAATTGGCCCCGGCGGCGCGAGCCCCCGGGGCCTTTTTCATGGATCCACTGTGCCCGCCGGGTTTTTGACGTTTCCTTCACCGTGCCCTCGTCATCATCTGTTCCAAGTTGAATCACCGTGGCAGCAGAAAGGGCAGGAACATGGCGCGACGAAAGTACGATCAGGCGGTGGAGGTCAGGGTGGAAGCCCTGGATGCGACGCAGTCGGATGTGCTGACCGGTCGGCTGGTCCTGTGGAGCACAATCGCGGCGTTTGCCGCCCTGATGATGAGCTGGGTCAACACCATTCACCCCTGAAAACTGACAGCACGATCCCCCAAAGTCCTTGTGTCCCTGCAAGGCACGTCTGACCGGGTCAATCTCCCTCAACGTCCTCCCTCATGGCTCCCCCAAGCCATACGACGGACTCGGTTAGACTAGCTGCCGCGGCCTTCGGGCCGCGGCTTTTTTATGGCTGTTCGAGGGGAAATGCTCATGTTTGCGCGCGCGCTGCTCATCCTGCTGCTGGCGGGGCTGGTCTACTTGCTGTTCTGGCCCGTCTCAGTTGATCCGGTGGCCTGGGAGCCTCCTGCGGCGCCGGCGGACTCGCCGCCTTTCGAAAAGAACCGGCGTCTGGCCGCCGTCGAGCGCATTGCGCAGGACATCGGCGCAGGGCCTGAAGCGGTCAATTTTGACTCCCAGGGTCGTCTGGTCACCGGTTTCCTGGATGGACGGGTCATGCGCTTCGCGCCGGATGGCAGCCAGGCCGAACTGCTGGCAGACACGGGTGGGCGGCCTCTGGGGCTGGATTTCGCGAGTAACGGCGATCTGATCGTCGCCGATGCGGTCAAGGGCCTGGTGCGGGTGAAAGCATCCGGAGGATGGGAGGTCATCGCCGACAGCGCCGATGGCGTCCCGATCGGGTTCGCTGATGACGTCGATGTGTCGTCACAGGACATCGCCTACTACTCGGATGCCTCGGTCAAGTACGGTGTCCACGAAGTGATGCAGGATGTGATCGAAAGCCGGCCCAACGGCCGCTTGCTGGCCACCGACCTCACCAGCGGCAGGACGTGGGTGCTGGTTCCGCAACTGCATTTCGCCAATGGCGTCACGCTGGGCCCGGATGAAGACTACCTGCTGGTCAACGAAACCACCCGTTACCGGGTGTTGCGCTACTGGCTGAAGGGCGAAAGGGCCGGGCAGCTCGAAGTCTTCATCGAAAATCTGCCGGGATTTCCCGACAACGTCACCTTCAACGGGTCGGACCTGTTCTGGCTTGCCCTGTATTCCCCGCGCACGGCGGACCTGGACCGCATGCTGCCGCTGCCGTTCCTGCGTCGCATCGTATGGCGCTTGCCGCAGGCGCTGCAGCCGGCCCCGGCCCAGCACGGCATCGTCCTGGGTCTGAGCCTGGAGGGGCGGGTCGTGCACAATCTGCAGGATCCGGGGCCGGGCGCCTTTGCCCCGATTACCAGCGTGCGCCAGGGGCCGGCTCACCTCTACTTCGGCAGCCTGACCCAGCCCAGCATGGCGCGTCTGCCCCTGTCGGCGCTGCGGCCGTGAGCAGTCGCGAAGCCAATTTCGACGGTCTGGTCGGGCCGACCCACAATTACGCCGGCCTGTCTGTCGGCAATCTGGCCTCGGAGTCCAACCTGGGTCGCAAGGCCAATCCGCGCGCTGCGGCCCTGCAGGGTCTGGCAAAGATGAAGGCCCTGCACGACCGTGGTTACTGGCAGGCCGTGCTGCCGCCGCTGCAACGGCCGGATGTCGCGGCCCTTCGCCGGCTGGGGTTCATTGGCGACGACGCCCAGGTGCTGGTCGCCGCCGCCAAGGAGCCCGTGTTGCTGGCCGCCTGCAGTTCCGCCTCCAGCATGTGGACGGCCAATGCGGCAACGGTCTCCCCGAGCGCGGATACTGCCGACGGCCGGGTGCACTTCACGCCGGCCAATCTGGTCAACAAGCTGCACCGCGCGCTGGAGCCGGAAGCCACCGGCCGCATCCTGCGGGCGGTTTTCCCCGACCCGGTCCGTTTTGCCCACCACGCCGCGCTGCCGGCGCACGAAAGTTTCGGCGACGAGGGGGCGGCCAACCACACCCGTCTGGCCATGGACTACGGCAAGGCGGGGGTCGAATTCTTCGTCTACGGCAAGCACGGTGCCCGTCCCGGCAAACAGCCCCATCGCTATCCCGCCCGCCAGACCCGTCTGGCCAGCGAGGCGATCGCCCGTCTGCACGGCCTGGATTCCCGGCGCACGGTTTTCGCGCAACAGGAGCCAGCGGTTATCGATGCCGGGGTGTTCCACAATGACGTGATCGCGGTCGGCAATCTCGATCTGCTGTTCTGCCATGAATCGGCTTATGTGAAGTCCATGGCGGTCTACGCGGAACTGGAGCGTGCCCTGGGCGGTTCCTTGCGGCGCATCGTGGTGCCCGCCAGCCGCATCAGCGTGGCCACGGCGGTGCGCAGCTATCTGTTCAACAGCCAGTTGCTGGCGGTTGATGGCGGTCATTTGCTGCTCGCGCCAGAGGAATGTGCCGAGGATCCTGCCGTTGCGGACTATCTCGCCGAACTGACCGAGCACACTCCGATCCGGGAGGTGCTCCATCTGGACCTGCGCCAGAGCATGCGCAACGGCGGCGGCCCGGCCTGTCTGCGCTTGCGCGTGGTGCTCAGCGAGGAGGAAAGGGCGGCGGTTGCGCCGGGGGTTTGGTTGACCGAAGACAAATATGCCCGTCTCTGCGCATGGGTTGAGCGTCATTATCGGGATGAGCTGGCTCCGGAGGATCTGGCCGACCCGGCCCTGCTGAAGGAAAGCAACCTCGCCCTGGATGAACTCACCGGCATCCTCGGGCTGGGTGCGATCTACCCCTTCCAGCAATGAGCCTACAATGGCAATGGCGAGGCTTCGAGGAGCTGCGGCCCGACGAACTCTATGCCCTGCTGCAGCTGCGCCAGGCGGTCTTCGTGGTCGAGCAGAATTGCCCGTTTCTGGACGCGGATGACAAGGACGCGAATGCCTTTCACCTGCTCGGCCGGGACGCGAGCGGTCAGCTGCAGGCCTACCTGCGCGTTCATCGCAGCGGCGTGTTGCGCGATGCCGCAGTGATCAGCCGGGTGGTGACGGCCCAGGCGGTTCGTCGCAGCGGCTGTGGTCTGGCCCTGATGAGTCGCGCAGTGGCGCACCTGCGGACGCAGGAAGAGGGCGCCACGATGGTGTGGCTGGGCGCGCAGCAGAGGCTGGAGGATTTCTACGCCCGATTCGGGTTCGTGACATGCTCCGCCCCCTACCTGGAGGACGATATCTGGCATGTGGGCATGCAGGCGCCGGTGGCCGGGCTGCGCGAAGTCCCGGCCGCTCCCTGAGAGGCGGTGGGCGCCCCGGTCGCGGCAGGGGCGTGGCGGCGCCGGCCCGATGCCACGCTCCGGAGCGATCGCTTGATCGTCGGGCAGGTCTTCGCCTGCGCGAAGATTTCCGGTATCATGCGCGGCCCGCACGGTGTGGCCCGGCCTGAAGGCCTGATCACCCGGTGCCTATGGTGGGCGTAGCTCAGTTGGTTAGAGTCCCGGATTGTGATTCCGGTTGTCGTGGGTTCGAATCCCATCGTCCACCCCAATCCGATGCATCGCGCTCGCGCAGTGGCGCCGCGGTGCGTCCCGCCAGCGCGGCCCCCCGGAGCGGGGGACCGCCGCGCGGTGAGGCGACGAGGTCGCCATTGCACGCTAGAATAGACATTGCGATACGGGCCATTAGCTCAATTGGTAGAGCATCGGACTCTTAATCCGCTGGTTGTAGGTTCAAGTCCTACATGGCCCACCATTCACTGACCGCGCTGCGGTCATTTTTGTTGATTCGGCGACAGTGGCGGAATTGGTATACGCGCTGGATTTAGGTTCCAGTGGGGCAACCCGTGAGAGTTCGAGTCTCTCCTGTCGCACCAAAACCCGTCTGCCCGTTGCCGGTTCTGGTCGCGGAGCCGTCACGGGTTCAGGTGAGGGTGCCGAAATGTTTGAAGACGTCACAAGGCGTCGGGCAAAGAGCCCATGAGACCGGCGCAATCCCTGCGAGGGAAGATGCCGGAAAAATGAGCCGGAAAATTCTCCTCCAGGGCCGCATGCCCCGCCGAACCAACCCATATTCACAATCTGAAGCTGGATAGATTCCCAACATGCAAGTCAGCGTAGAAACCCCCGGCGGCCTCGAGCGCCGCCTGCGAGTCAGCATCCCCTCCGCCGAGTTTGAACAGGCGGTGGACAGCAATCTGAAGCGCATTGCCAAGTACGCCAAGATCGACGGCTTTCGCCCGGGCAAAGTCCCGGCCAACATTCTCAAGCAGCGTTACGGCGTGCGCGCGCGCCAGGATGCCCTGAGCGAATTGCTGGAGAAGACCTATCCGGAGGCGCTGAAGGAATCCCAGCTGCAGCCGGCCGGTCAGCCGGAAATCGAATTCGAATCGGTGGAGGCCGGCGCCGACCTGCAATACGTCGCCACCTTCGACGTCTATCCGGAAATCACGGTGCAGGGCATTGCGGGCATGCGGATCAAGGATGCGCAGACCCAGGTGGAGGACGCTGACGTTGAGAAGGTGCTCCAGCGCCTGCGCGAGCAGCGCAAGAGCTGGGGTGACAAGGACGGTGCGGCCGAAGCGGGCGACCGGGTCACGATCGACTTCGCCGGAACGATCGATGGCGAGGCCTTCGACGGTGGCAGCGGCGAGGACACCCAGCTGGAACTGGGAGCCGGGAGGTTCCTCAAGGAGCTGGAGGACGGCATTGTCGGCATGCAGGCCGGGGAGTCGCGCGACGTGCCGGTCACGTTCCCGGATGACTATCACGCCGACAATCTGAAGGGCAAGACGGCCAGTTTCGCCGTGACCCTCAAACGTCTGGAAACCGCCAGCCTGCCCGAGGTCGATGCGGAGTTCTGCAAGGAATTCGGTCTGGAGGACGGTGACGAGGCCGCGCTGAGGGCCAAGCTGCAGAGCTCCATGGAAAAGGAGCGCGATCAGGCGCAGCTGCGCTACGTCAAGAAGCAGGTGATGAACAATATCCTGGAGGCCAATTCGATCGAGGTTCCGAGCGGCCTGGTCAGCCAGGAAGTCGAGCGTCTGCGCCACGAGGCCGCTCAGCGTTTTGGCCAGGGCCATCAGAATCATGAGGAAATGCACAAGTTGCTGCCCGATGAGCTGTTCACCGAGCAGGCCAGGCGACGCACCGCTTTGGGTCTGATCATCGGCGAAATCATTCGGGCCAACCAGATTCAGGTCAGCGACGAGCAGGTGGAAGCCAAGCTGGCCGAAATTGCCAGGGATTTCGACGATGCCGAATCGGCCTTGCAGTACTACAGGCAGGACCCGCAATTCATGCAGTCGCTGCGTGCCATGGTATTGGAGGAGCAAGTGGTGCAACATTGTCTGGATCAGGCCGCGCGCGAAAGCGAGACGCTGAGCTTCGACGAGCTGACCCAGCGCGCCGCCGACAACTGATTTCCAGGCAGACCAACCAGCAGGTGGAACACGGCATGTCCTATTTACCCATACCCTATGTGGTCGAGCAATCCGCCCGCGGCGAGCGCGTGTTCGACATCTACTCGCGCCTGCTGAAAGAGCGAGTGGTGTTTGCGGTCGGCCAGGTCGATGACCACATGGCCAACGTGATCGTGGCCCAGCTGCTGTTCCTGGAGTCGGAGAATCCGGACAAGGACATCCATCTGTACATCAACTCGCCCGGTGGCGTGATCACCTCCGGCTTGTCGATTTACGACACCATGCAGTTCGTCAAGCCGGACGTGAGCACCCTGTGCATCGGTCAGGCCGCCAGCATGGGCGCCGTGCTGCTCGCCGGAGGTGCCAAGGGCAAGCGATTCGCCCTGCCGCACTCGCGCATGATGATTCATCAGCCCCTGGGCGGCTTTCAGGGGCAGGCGGCGGATATCGAGATCCATGCGCGCGAGATTCTCTACATGCGCGAGCGCCTGAACAAGATTCTTGCGCAACACACCGGCCAGGAAGAAGACCAGATCGCCCGGGATTGCGAGCGGGACTTCTTCATGAGCGCCGATCAGGCCAAGGATTACGGTCTGATCGACAAGGTGCTCGATGTGCGGGCCGCGGCGGAAAGCAAGACGAAATAAGCGCCGTCAGCCGTCGGTGCGAAGGAACCTTGAGGCCGCTCGTCCGGTCCAATCTTTCCCCTCATCGGCACGAGATTTGCATCCCCCTGATGGCATGGTATAAACCCAGTCATCAGCGGAATTGGTGAGAGAATGAGCGAAGACAAGCGCGGCAGTGGTGGCAACGGACGCACCCTGTACTGCTCCTTTTGCGGCAAGAGCGAA
>JBFKIN010000091.1:0-9151 GCA_041632255.1 Oceanococcus sp.
CGCCAATGAACTGGACCCAACCCAACCATTGGGCGCTCTATTTCTTGGTAACGCCTACAGAGAGGTTGGCAATTTGAAAGCCGCCTATGAGCACTACCACCGAATGCTCGACGAAGCTCTCGCGCCACCGGACTTGCTCCACATTCAAGCCCTCGCGTTCTACTTGAACGGCGAGCGCGAGCTAGCGGAATCCTTTCGCGACGCCGCGCGTCAGGCCGGCCTGAGCCCGGAGCAGGAACGACGCAATCTCGCCGCCTTTGAGCGCAGTCGGCGTGCCCCCCTGCCCGCCGGCGAGGAAGTGCCCCGGTGAACGCGCTGGATGCACCGGGTCGGGAGCAGGCACTGCGCGACACGATCCGCCGCAAGGCCGGCCTGCGTCAGTTCTACGAAGATGTCTATGGTCAGTACGCCGAGTGCCTGAGCCGCTGCCCCACGGGCGGGGTTGTAGTCGAACTCGGCTCTGGCGCCGGTTTCGCCCGGGAATGCATACCCGGCCTCATCAGTTCCGATGTGATCGTCTATCGACAGGTCAGCTGTGTATTTGATGCCCGCCGCATGCCCTTTGCGAGCGACAGCCTATCGGCCATTCTGATGTTCAACGTGTTCCATCACATCGCGGATGTCGCCGCGTTCCTCAGCGAGGCCAGCGACCTGCTAAAGCCCGGGGGGCGCCTTCTGATCGTGGATCAGCATCCTGGCTGGATCAGCGCCCCGATCCTTCGCTACGCTCATCACGAGCACTACGACCCGTGGGCACGGCAGTGGCAGTTCGCCGCTGACGGGCCGCTGTCCGGAGCCAACGGCGCCCTGGCCTGGATAGTATTCCAGCGCGATCGCGAGCTGTTTCAGAACCAGTTCCCCCAGTTGCGCCTGCGCCATTACAAGCCCCATTCGCCCTTGAGCTACTGGCTGGCTGGCGGCCTGAAATCCTGGAGCCTGTTACCGGGCCCGTTTTATCCTTTCGCTCGCCGCTTAGATAAGTGGCTGGCCCGGCTGAGTCCGCAGTTGTGCAGCTTCGTAAGCATAGAGCTTGAACGGGTCTAGTGCGACACCCCGACGCACCGCCACCCGGGCCGGGAATGCCGTGTATCATGGGCGCACACTGTGTTGCTCACGGAACCAGACATGTCGGAGACCAAACCTTCCGGTGGCTATCTTGGCGGCTTGGCGCGTCGCCTCGTCAAAGACGGAATGCTGGATGAAACCAAAGCCCGGGAGGCGCAACAGGCCTCACTGAAGGCCCGGCAGCCCCTGGTCGCCTTTCTCGTCGAAAACAAACTGGCGGATGACCGTGATATCGCACTGGCGGCCAGCCAGGAATTCGGTCTGCCGATTTTCGACCTCAGCGCCCTTCAGAATGACCCGACGATCATGGAAAAGATCGACGGCAAGCTGATCGACAAGCACCGCGTGCTCCCTCTGTTCATCCGAGGCAAGCGCCTGTTCCTGGGAGTATCCGACCCGACGAACCTCGAGGCGATTGACGAGTTCAAGTTCAACACCGGGCTGGCCACGGAAGCCCTGATCTGCGAGCAGTCCAAACTGTCCAAAGCCGTGGATGCCGTCCTTGCCGCGCTCGATGCCGCGGACATGAACCTGGACGACGCCGACCTTGATAACCTGGACACCGAGGGCGACGGTGGCGCGGCGGACTCGACCTCCGACCTGACCAAGGCCGACGCCGATGACGCGCCCATCGTCCGCTTCGTCAACAAGATTCTGCTCGACGCCATCAACAAGGGCGCGTCGGACATTCACTTCGAACCCTACGAGTACAAATACCGCATACGCCTGCGCCTGGACGGCATCCTGCAGGAGGTGGCCTCACCCCCCGTGTCGCAGGGCATGCGCATCGCCGCACGCGTGAAGGTCATGTCGCGCCTGGATCTGGCCGAGCGCCGGGTTCCCCAGGACGGCCGCATCAAACTCAAGCTGTCCAAGAACAAGGCTATCGATTTCCGTGTCAGCACCTGCCCCATCATGTTCGGGGAAAAGATCGTGCTGCGTATCCTGGATCCGTCCAGCGCCAAGCTGGGGATCGACGCGCTGGGCTACGAGCCGTTCCAGAAAGAGCTGTACATGAATGCCCTGGCCAAGCCCTACGGCATGATTCTGGTGACCGGGCCGACCGGCTCGGGTAAGACGGTCTCCCTGTATACCGGGGTGAACATCCTCAACACGATCGACCGTAACATTTCGACTGCGGAAGACCCGGCGGAAATCAATCTGGAAGGGGTCAACCAGGTCAATGTGAACCCCAAGGTGGGCCTGACCTTCGCCTCGGCGCTGAAGGCCTTCCTGCGGCAGGACCCGGACGTCATCCTGGTGGGTGAGATTCGCGACCTGGAAACAGCCGAAATCGCGATCAAGGCTGCCCAGACCGGCCACCTCGTCCTGTCGACACTGCATACCAATGATGCGCCGCAAACGCTCACCCGTCTGCTGAATATGGGCGTGCCGGCATTCAATGTCGCATCGTCGGTCACCATCATCATCGCCCAGCGTCTGGCTCGCCGCCTGTGCAAGTCCTGCCGCAAGCCGGTGGAAATCCCCAAGGAAGAGCTGCTCAAGGAGGGTTTCACGGAGGAGGATCTGAAGGATCCGGAATTCTCTCTCTATGAAGCCAACGGCTGCGACCAGTGCAACAACGGTTACAAGGGCCGCGTCGGCATCTATCAGGTCATGCCGGTCAGCGAGGAAATGGGCCGAATCATCATGGAGGGCGGAAACTCCATGCAGATCGCGGATCAGGCAGCGAAGGAGGGCGTCTGGGACTTGCGCAAGTCCGCCCTGCACAAGGTCAGGATGGGCATGACCAGTCTGACCGAGGCGAATCGGGTTACGCTAGACTAGATGTTCGTCTGATCAGATCAACAAGCGCGCGAGGGGACGATGGCGGCTAAAGAGGAGAAGCTCTTCACCTACCGGTGGCAGGCGATCAACAAGTCGGGCAGCCGCGTCAAGGGGGTCATCGAGGCAAAAAGCGATGCGGCCGCCAAGAATGAACTGCGCAAGCAGCAACTCAGCCAGATCAAGCTGACGAAAGAAATTCAGCTTTTCGGCAAGCGCAAGAAGAAAATCACGTCCCAGGACATCGCGATCTTCAGCCGCCAGCTGGCCACGATGATGACCGCCGGGGTGCCGCTTGTTCAGGCCCTGAACATCGTCTCCCAGGGGCATGAGAACCCTTCGATGGGCGAACTGCTTGGCGCGGTGCGCTCAGATATCGAATCCGGCGCGACCCTGGCCGAAGCACTGGCCAAGCACCCGGTGCACTTTGACGACCTCTTCGTGAACCTGACCGCCGCCGGGGAAGCCTCCGGTGCGCTGGAAACCCTGCTGGACAAGATCGCGACCTACAAGGAAAAGACGGAAGCGATCAAGCAGAAGGTGAAAAAGGCGCTGACCTACCCGATCGCGGTCATCGTGGTCGCCTTCATCGTGACATCGATCCTGCTGATCTTCGTCGTGCCCACTTTCGAAGAACTGTTCCAGGGCTTTGGGGCCGACCTGCCTGCTTTCACGCAGATGGTCATTAACATGTCCAACTGGATGCAGAGCAATGGACTGCTGTTCTTCATGGGCCTGGTCGCCTTCGGCGTGATCTTCAACGCGGCGAAGAAACGATCTCCCGCACTGCGCCGAGCGATTGATCGCGTTTCCCTGCGCCTGCCCGTGGTTGGTGACATCCTGGAAAAATCCGCTGTGGCGCGCTTCGCCCGCACCCTGTCGACCATGTTCTCGGCCGGCGTTCCTCTGGTGGACGCCCTGGAGTCCGTGGCCAAGGCTTCCGGCAACATCATCTTTGAAGAAGCCATCCTCGAGATGCGGGAGCAGGTTTCCACCGGCACGCAGCTGCAGCTGACCATGGCTCAGTCAGGCATGTTCCCGGCGATGGCCACGCAGATGGTCGCCATCGGCGAGGAATCCGGCTCCCTGGACGGCATGTGCGCCAAGGTCGCCGACTTTTACGAAGCCGAGGTCGATGCGCTGGTCGATTCCCTGTCCAGCCTGCTCGAACCCATGATCATGGCCTTCCTCGGCGTCGTCGTGGGCGGTCTCGTTGTCTCCATGTACCTGCCGATCTTCAAGCTCGGCGCCGTGGTCTAGACTGTCTTCGACATGCTGTTGATAGAACTGCTCCAGGGCAGTCCGCTGCTCTGGGCGGGGCTGTGTACCGTGATCGGGCTGCTGGTCGGCAGTTTTCTCAACGTGGTCATCAACCGTCTTCCCCGGATCATGGAAGCGCAGTGGCGGCAGGAATGCTCGCTATTGCTGGAATTGGAGCCGCCACCGCAGGTCAAGCTGGGCCTGGCCTTCCCGGCCTCTCACTGTCCGGAATGCCAGGCGCCTATCCGCGCCTGGCAGAACATTCCGGTGCTGAGCTTCCTCATGCTGCGCGGGCGCTGCGCCCAGTGTCGAACGAAAATCTCCTGGCAGTATCCGCTGGTGGAGGCCAGCGCCGGTCTGCTCTGTCTCTGGGCCGCACTGCATTTTCCCTTCGGCTGGCCTACCCTGCTGGCGATGGGCCTGGCCTGCAGCCTGCTCGCCCTGACCGTCATCGACGCCAAGACCCAGTTGCTGCCGGACGTGATCGTCCTGCCACTGCTCTGGGTCGGGCTGTTCATCAACCTGTTCGGCACCTTCGTACCCCTGCGCGATGCGGTCATCGGAGCCATGGCGGGCTACCTCAGCCTGTGGCTGGTGTATCAGGGATTTCGACTGCTGACCGGCAAGGAAGGCATGGGCTTCGGCGACTTCAAGCTGTTCGCGGCCCTGGGAGCCTGGATGGGCTGGCAGCAGCTGCCCTGGATCATCCTGGCCTCTTCTCTGGTCGGCGCCGTGGTCGGCATCGGCCTGATGTTCAGCAAGCGTCTGACCCAGGGGCAGCCGATTCCTTTCGGCCCCTATCTGGCTGCCGCCGGCTGGCTGGCCTTTCTCTACGGCAATGATTTCGCCCGCTGGTATCTGAGCCAGTTCACATGAGCCTGTGCGTGGGCCTCACCGGCGGCATCGCCAGTGGCAAGAGCACGGTGGCAAAGCATTTCGTCTCGCTGGGTGTGCCGCTGATCGACGCGGATCAGGTCGCCCGTGATGTGGTGGCCGTCGGCAGCGAGGGCCTGGCCGCGGTCATTGCAGAGTTTGGCGAAGCATTCCTCAACGCGGACGGCAGCCTGGACCGCCGCCGCTTGCGGGAGCTGGTTTTCTCCCGGCCCGAGCGACGCAAGAAGCTGGAAGAATTGCTCCATCCGCGGATCAAGGCCGCGCTGGGCAGCTGGCGCAACGCCCTTCGGGCACCGTACGGCATCCTGATGGCGCCGATCATGACCGAGGGCGGCTTTGATGCCTTTACCGATCGAATCCTTGTCATCGATGTCAGCCGGGCGTTGCAGAAGCAGCGGCTGATGGCCCGCGACGATGTCGACGACAATCTGGCGGAGCAGATGCTCAACGCGCAGGCCGACCGCAATACGCGTCTGGCCATCGCCGATGATGTGCTGGACAACAGCGGCTCACCGGACGCGCTCGCTGACAAGGTTGCCGCCTTGCACCAGATGTACCTTGGAATGGCGACCAACGCGCGCTGACCCATGCCCGGCCCGGACGGGCGATTTGCTCCGCTCCCGCCGAACCCCGACAATGTGGCCGAATTTCGCCAGGGTCATACGTGAGCCAGAACGACATCATATTCGAGCAGCCCGTCAACGAAAGGGTCCGGACGATGCTGCGACTGGAGCATCTGTTCTCCAAGCTGGCCCATCACCGTCAGGACAGCAGCGCCTGGGGCTTGCGGGCCAGCGTCGACGCCCTGATCGACATTCTGAGCCTGTTCAGCCGCAACGACCTCAAGACCGAGATCACCCGCGAGCTGAACGAGAAATATCAGGCCCTGGCGCCCCTGCGCGAGCGCCCCGGCGTCAACACCAAATTACTGGATGACACCCTCCGGAAGCTCGAGGCCACCTGCGCCTCCATTCAGGACCAGTCCTCGCAGGCCATCAGCCAGACTCTCAAGGACAGCGACTTCCTGCTGGCCGTCATCAACCGCAGCGCCATTCCCGGCGGCACCGGTCACATTGACATGCCCAGCTATCACCGCTGGCTGTCCAATCCCGACGGCCGCAACCGCAAGGACCTCGAACACTGGCTGTCCCTGCTGGTCAACTTCGAACGGGCCAGCGCGCTGTATCTGGACATGCTGCGCCAGAGCGCCGGCTGGCAGGAGGTCCAGGCGGAAGACGGCATGTTCGTGCACAGCCCGCAGGAGCCCTTTCATCTGGTGCGCATCGCCCTGCCGGCGAGCAGCAATCTGTATCCGGAGATCAGCGCGGGCCGCCAGCGATTTTCCATTCGGCTGCTGCAGCAATCGTCCGCACTGGAGCGCGAGCAGGCGCTGAGCAGCCCCACCCGATTCCGCATCAGTCTATGCAGCCTGTAACCTGCCCTCACTGTAAGCAAACGACCGATCTGGGCCCCGGCAATCCCTGGCGCCCCTTCTGTTCGGAACGCTGCAAGATGATCGACCTCGGCGAGTGGTTCGAGGAAAGCCGCAGCATTCCGGCCGAAACTCCGGCCGACTGGGACGATCTGACAGAAACGTCCGGCAGCCGTCGGCAGTAGCAGCCTCACCGTCCCGTATCCGACATGGATGTCCTTGATCCCGTGCTGACGCTCTACCAGGCCCTGCGCGATGCCTTGCAAAGCCTGCTGGTGGGCGCAGACCCGGTGCTCTTCTTCGGACTCATGGCGGTATTGCCGCTGTTCGGCGCACCCATCGCGCTGTTTCTCGTTCTGTGCGGACGCTTTTCCTGGGATATCGCCCTGATCGGAGTGGTGCTGGCCGGCCTGGCCAATCTCAGCCTGTCCTATCTGATTGCTCACTCCGTCGCGCGGCCACTGCTGCAGCGGCTGCTCAGCCGCAGCCGCTATCGCATTCCCTCGGTCACCGCGGACAACCAGTTTCAGGTCCTGCTGATCACGCGCCTGACCCCCGGCATCCCCTACGCGATCCAGAACTACGTGCTGGGCGTCACCCGCATGCCATTCTGGCTGTACCTGTCGTTTTCCTTGCTGGTCCTGATCGCATGGGCGGTGGCATTCATTACGCTCGGACAGTCCTTCTTCAACGGCCAGCCGTGGCTGGCCGTCGCCGGGCTGCTGTTGATCCTGGGCACAGGATTGCTCGGGCAATCCTTGCTGAAACGACAGCAGCGGAAAGCGGGCCGCGATGAAATTGTCGCGGACGAGACCAGTTCAAGCGGAGCGTGAGCCGGGTCCGAAGACGGGCGATGCGCCCGCCGGCGCCCATGGCACTCAAACCGGCGTCTGACCGTCCCCGCCTGGCCAGAACGCCGAAATCGCGGCAACGCCCTGGGCGCCGTGGGCATAGGCCCGGTCCCGATCTGCTGGCGTCAGCCCGCCGATGGCGTAAACAGGGCGATTGGCCTGCCTGGCCAGGGCGGCAAAGCCCGGCCAGCCCAGCGCCGCCTGACCCGGATGGCTCGGCGTGGCGCAAACCGCCCCGAGCAGGATGGCATCGGCGCCCCATGCCGCCGCCGCCGCCACATCCGCCGCATCATGACAGGAGGCGAACAGCCAGCCCCGTGACGGGCGCGGCGGCGGGGCCTGCAGCCTTCGCGCCGTCAGGTGCAGGCCGGCGACGCCCGGCTGCTCCAGATCCAGGCCGGGCCGGTCGACGAGCAATCCGGATCCCGCGGCGGCCAGCGCGGGCGCTGCGCTGGCCACGCTGGCCGCGTACTGCGCATCATTGTGCTGTGGCGCGCGCAGGCGGATGAGCGGGTGACCCTGCTCAGCCAGAGCCAGACAGCGATCGCGCAACGCACTCGGGCTCTCGAAGGGACCGGTGACCGGCAGCAGGGACGGCAGGCGCAGCGCATGGACGATCGGACCGTCCGCCTCGAGCAGGTCGTAATCCCATATCCGCGATGGCTGCACCCAGGCCAGAGCCTGGTCCTCACGCCCGTGCGGCTCGCCGTCCCATGCCGTCACCAGATGGCAGTCGAGTTCGACGGTACGTTCGGTATAGGCGTGAACGATGCGGATCAAGGGGCGGCTGCTGCGCAGCTCCACTCCCAGTTCCTCGTGCAGTTCGCGGCGCAAGGCTGCATCCCGAGATTCGCCGGCCTCGATCTTGCCGCCCGGGAACTCCCAGCGTCCGGCCGCGATCTTCCCCGCTGGCCGCTGGGCGATCAGCACCCGGCCGTCCGGCTGGCGCAGGATGCCGGCCACCACAGGTACGATCATAGAGGCTGTCCTGCCCGCCTCGCGGGCACACTGGCCCGACCGCGCGTTTCGGCTGCTCTCACGAGCGATATTCGGCGTTGATCTTGACGTAGTCGTAGCTGTAATCGCAGGTCCAGACCCGGGTTTCGGCCTGGCCCCGACCCAGCCGGACATCGATGCAGAATTCCGCCTGCCGCGCCACGCGCGCGCCGGCCTCTTCGCGGTAATCCGGGTCCGGCTCTCCGCCCCGCAGCAGGCAGACGTCGTCCAGAAACAGGTCCACATCGGACAGATCCAGTGCCTCGATCCCGCTGCGACCGACCGCAGCAAGGATGCGCCCCCAATTGGGATCACCGGCGAATGCGGCGGTTTTCACCAGCGGTGATTCCGCGATGGTGTAGGCCACCTTGCGCGCCTCGTCCCGGTCGCGAGCACCGGAAATCTTCACCGTGATGAAGCGGGTCGCCCCCTCGGCATCGCGGACGCAGGCCTGTGCCAGGCTCTGACACAGGGCCTTGAGCGCGTCACAGAAAAGCAGGTACTCCTCGTCGCCGGCGACCAGTTCCGCACCGCCCGCCTGACCGGTCGCGGCGAGGACGCAGGCGTCATTGGTCGAGGTATCCCCGTCCACGGTGATCGCATTGAAGGAGTCATCCACCGCCTGCTCCAGCGCGCGCTGCAGGGCGCCCGGCTCGACTGGTGCATCGGTGGTGATGAAGGCAAGCATCGTGGCCATGTCAGGGCGGATCATGCCTGCGCCCTTGGCGATACCGGTCAGGGTAATCCGTCGGCCGGACAATTCCAGCTGACGGCTGAATCCCTTGGCTACGGTATCCGTGGTCATGATGCAGCGTGCGGCGTCATGCCAGCGGTCCGCTGCCAGCCCACTCGCCAGGGCGGGCATGCC
>JBFKIN010000092.1:0-9125 GCA_041632255.1 Oceanococcus sp.
ATGAGAAGGGCCACGGCGTGTGCCGTGGCCCTGTCAATGCCTCATCAGTCCGCCAGGGCCTTACGGGGTGATGGTCAGCACCACGGTATCCGCATAGGCGCCCGCGGACACATTCTGGAAGGCGGCGGCCGTGATCGTCGAGTCCAGGGTCAGGGTCAGGTCCTGGCCGACACCGTGGCCGGTGCCGGTCTGGGTGTCGCCGCTCAGGTTCAGGCTGTACGCCATGAACTCCGTGCCGTCGGTGACACGGCGATTGGTGCCGTCATGATTGTTGCCATTGCCGGCGGACACCGAGGCAACGGTACCCTTGGTGCAGCGGTAGGGCACCGTGGCGGTGCCGGTGGCGTCGGTGGTCGACGACGGGTCAATGTTGCCGCTGCCGTCGTTCTGGATGAGCAGCGTGGTCGGGCCGGCGTCGTTGAAACGGCAGTTGCCGGTGACATTGGCGTTGACATTGACGTTGTGGGTGGTGCTGGCCGCGGTGGCGGCCGAGCCGAAGGCGGCGATGATGGCGCCGGCCAGCAGGCTGATCTTGCGCATGGAATTCCCCCTGGAATGGTTCCGGATATGTCGAGAATCGGGTGACAGGCTTGTCTCACCGAGCGCTCGCCCAAAAAGTGGGCGAATACGCCATCACCGGCGACAGGTCATGCCGCCGGCTTACGGTTCCCAGCCGTTGCGGCTACTTTAGGGACCGTTGGGTGGGTCATGTTTTCCATGCACGTCAAAGTTTTGTCGTCGTGCGTCAATCTGGCGCGCAAAGACAAAATTCATCTCTGACTGCTCTACCAGCGCACCTGGCGTTCCCTCAGCTGCCGCCGGTAGCGTCCCGGCGCAATGCCGTACCAGTTCTTGAAAGCGCGGCTGAAATTGGCCTGATCGGAAAAGCCGAGCAGGAAGGCGACGTCCTTGAGGCTGTAGCGGCCATCCGAGAGGTAACTGTTGGCCAGTTCCTGCCGGGCGGTGCGGATCAGGCCCGAAAAGCTGGTGTTGGCGTGATCCAGCCGCCTTTGCAGGGTCCGGCTGCTGCTGCGCAGGGCTTTGGCGACATGGGCGAGATCGGGTTCGCCGCCCGGGAGCATCTGCACGATCTGGGCGCGAGCCTGGGTGGTGATCGGGTCGGTTTCCCAGTGCTGAAGGTAGTTTTCCAGCAACTGCTCGCTGAGATCGTCAATCTCTGCATCTGCGCCCGGCATGGGGGCAAACCAGTCGTCCCGGGGATAGCGCAGCCGATTGGACGGGGCTCCAAAGCGGATATTCTCGCCAAAACAGCTGACGTAGTCGGAGATATCCGGCGTGGCGGAGCGGCACAGCCGCAGCGCGGCCGGCTGCAGTCCGCCGAGGGAAAAGTCGTGCAGGAACTGGCTCAGGCTGGCCAGGATCAGGTCGATGTCCGCATCGGTCACCAGGCTGCCCTGCCAGCGGGAATCGAGCTGGACATCAATCCAGCGCCGGCTCGCTTCAATGCGGAAGCTGACGGCATCCGAAACCAGCGGCAGATAACGTTCGATCCGCCGGCACGCGTCGGCCGCACTGGTGCTGCTCAGCAGTGCGGTGCCCAGTGCCGGCATCGCCGTCATGCTGAGGTGGCTGGCCACCTTGAGGCCCAGGTTGGCGCAGGCGCTGCTCTCCTCGGCCAGCTTCCAGAGAGCGGCCACCTGGGCCGCGGGCACGCGGGCATGAGGCTGGGCCAGCACACCCGGCTCCAGGCCGGTGGTGCGTAGCAGGCGGGCAGCATTCAGGCCCAGTTGCTCCAGTCCATCGGCAATGCCGCGGATCCAGGCGGTCAGCGTGGTCGGCGCTTCGGCCAAGGTTGTTGCCCTCTCACGGAAGTGGCGCTGGAAAACAAAAGATCGGCGCGCCTGGACAATCCGTTTGGCGCCTGACTGCCTATGCTTAGCACAGGCCTCCCCGGCCCGCCAGCGCATGCCAGCGCCAGGGCGTTCGGGGGGTGATCTGTATCTCCAAACGTGATCGCATTGGCCGCTGTCGCCCACCCTGTCGGCAGCGGCCTTTTTTCGGTGACTCCGCGGTCTGCCGGGCGGCATTGAAACTGCAACATTTTCAGGTCATTATGATCTGGTGTTCGACAGCCCAGCGCGTGCACGACCGGATGGAACCCATGATCCCCCGACTGCTGAAGCTCAGTGCCGGCGGCCTGCCGGTAGCCTGGATCGACTGGCAGCGCGCGGTCTGCCTGTATATGGACGACAAGGTCCTGTGGGAGGTGGGCGAGCGATCCATCACCATTCGCGGCGGTTTCAACCAGCTCAGCGGCGAGCGCACCCTGTTCAGCATGTCGCCCATTATTGCCGTGAACGATCGCTCCCGAATCTGGGAGTCCGGCGGGGTGTTTCCACTGACCCGCCGCCGGCTGTACGCCAGGGATCAGGGGTTGTGCCTGTACTGCGGTCACCGTCTGTCAGAATCGAGCATGACCATGGATCATGTGGTGCCTCGGGCACGACGCGGGCGGCACAGCTGGGAGAACGTGGTCTCGGCCTGCCGCGGCTGCAACCAGAGGAAAGGGTGCCGCACGCCCGAAGACGCGGGCATGAAGCTGCTGGCCGTCCCCTATGCGCCCAATGTCGCCGAGATGCTGATTCTCTCGGGACGTCACGTGCTGGCCGATCAGATGGATTATCTGACCAAGTTTGTCGATAAGCTGGTCGCCTGACCCGGCTGCGGCGTGGGGTGATGGTCGCCGCGCGCAAAGCGGGCGCCTTTGCCACGCGCCTCGGCCACCTGCATGGCCTGCATCGCCGCGGCGACCAGCTCCGCGGGCTGCCAGCCATCTTCCGGCGCGCGGGCGATGCCGAGATTGCAGTGGGTCATGTAGTTCGCCCCCTGATGGATGGTCATGGGAGAATCGAAACGCGCGCTGATGTCGCGTGCGACCCGCCGGATGGCGAGTGCGCTGTGGTGGCCCGGCCAGAGAGCGGCAAACTCGCGGCCGCGCAGGCGGAACAGTGCAACGCCTTCCGGCCCGTCCTGGCGCAGGCGCCGACCGAGTTCCCGCAGAACCACGTCGCCACCGTTGCGGCCGAATCGGTTGTTGATGGTCTGGAAGCGGTCGGCGCTGAAAACATACAGGGCGAAGGATTCCCGCTCCCTGCACTGCTCGGCCATGGCCTGTTCGAAACTCTGCTGATCACGCAGGCCGGTCAGGCCATCGGTGCCCGGTGTGGTGGCCGGGGCCGCTGAGGGGGCGGGGCGCGAGGGCGCCGTCCTGGCGGGAGTGGGGGCGGTGACGGATTCGAGGGCGCGGCGCAGCTGGTCCCGGCCGAGTTGGGCGCGCATCAGGCAGCCCGCGGCACCATGCTGGCGAGCCCTTTCGTTCAGTTTGGGGTCATTCGTGGTCGACAGCAGAAAGGCCGGCAGCTTGCGCCACAAAGGGTTGCGGCGAATCTCGGTCAGCAGGCTAAGGCCGTCGCGTCCGGCCAGGCGGAAGTCCACCAGCAGGCAGTCGAAGCGTTCCTGCGACAGTCCCCGCAGCAGGTCCTCCGGACGGGAGTACTGCCGCAACACGACCATGGGCATGGCCTCCCCCAGCAGTCTGGCCAGATGCTGATGGTCGGCCGCACTGGCGGCGATGATCGCGATGCGCATGGCATGCATGCTGGCGGGCCCTGAGGCAGGCGAGGGGCCATGTTCCCGCTTCTGCAGCCGGGTATCCATGTACCAAAGTACAGGGCCGACGGGCGGGTTCAGGCTTCAGCGTGTTCCGCCAGCACGGCGAGTACCTCCTCACCCCAGGTCTCCAGCTTTTTCGCGCCCACGCCGGACACGCCCGCCAGTGCCTGCAGACTGTCCGGCCTGAGCGCTGCGATAGCGGCCAGGGTGGCATCGTGAAAGATGACGTAGGGTGGCTTGCCCAGATCCTCGGCCGCCTCCTTGCGCCACAGTCGCAGACGCTCGAAGAGATCCTCGTCAGCCGCGTCCACCAGCTGCTGACGACTGATCTGGCTGCCACGGGAGGCTCGACGTCGGGGCGGCTCGCGCAGCGACAGTGGCCGGTTGCCGCGCAGCACCTCGCGGGCCTCGGGGCCGAGCCTGAGACCGCCGTAGCCGGCGATGTCGACCGTGAGCAGGCCCATCGCCACCAGCTGGCGGAAGATGGCGCTCCACTGCGACTTGCCGAATTCCTCGCCGCAGCCGAAGGTGGGCAGGCGGTCGTGGCCGAACTGCTGCACCTTGGCGGTGGCGTCACCGCGCAGCACATCGATCAGGTGGGCGACCCCGAAGCGCTGTCCCGTGCGGTAGACCGCCGACAGCGCCTTTTGCGCTGCAATGGTGCCGTCAAAGGTCTGCGGTGGCTCCAGGCAGGTGTCGCAATTGCCGCAGGGCTGCGGCAGCTCGTCGCCGAAGTAGCGGAGCAGGGTCTGCCGCCGGCAGCTGGTGACTTCGCACAGGCCGAGCAGGGCCTCCAGTTTGCGCCGTTCCAGCAGGCGGCGCTCCTCCGATGCCTCACCGCCTTCGAGCATTTGCCGGCGCCGCACCATGTCCTGCAGCCCGTAGAGCATGAGAGCCTCGGCGGGGGCGCCATCGCGGCCGGCGCGGCCGGTTTCCTGGTAATAGGATTCGATCGATGACGGCATGTCGAGATGGGCAACAAAGCGGATGTCCGGCTTGTCGATGCCCATGCCGAAAGCCACGGTGGCGACCATGACGAGCCCGTCCTCACGCAGGAAGCGGTCCTGGTTGAAGCTGCGAGACTCCGCCGACAGGCCGGCGTGGTAGGGCAGGGCGCGCACGCCCTGTTCATTCAGCCAGGCGGCCAGGGCGTCAGTCCCGGCGCGGGACAGGCAGTAGACGATGCCGGCCTGGTCCGGGTGCTCGCGAATGAATGACAGGATCTGCTGGCGGCCCTGATTCTTTTCGGCGATGCGGTAGCGGATGTTGGGTCGGTCGAAGCCGCCGACGAACTGTGGCGCGTCGGTCAGGCCCAGGCGTTCTCGGATCTCCTGCCGGGTGGGGCCGTCGGCGGTCGCGGTCAGGGCCAGGCGGGGCACCGCCGGGAACAGTTCGATCAGCCGGGCCAGCTCGCGGTATTCGGGCCGGAAATCATGCCCCCATTGGGAGACGCAGTGCGCCTCGTCAATGGCAAACAGGGCGATGCGGGTGCGTTGCAACAGCGCCAGGCAACGCTCCTGCAGCAGCCGTTCCGGCGCGCAGTAGAGCAGATCCAGCTCGCCATGTTCCACAGCCTGTTCCACGTGGAGCTGTTCCGCGGAGGACAGGCTGGAGTTGAGGCAGGCGGCGCGCACGCCATTGGCCTGCAGAGCGGCCACCTGATCCTGCATCAGTGCGATCAGCGGAGACACCACCACGGCCACGCCCTCGCGCAGCAGGGCCGGCACCTGGTAGCACAGGGACTTGCCGCCGCCGGTGGGCATGATCACCAGGCCGCTGCGGCCGGCGCACACGGCCTTGATCACCGCCGCCTGTTCGCCGCGGAAGTGGCTGTAACCGAAGACTTGCTGAAGGACCGATTCGGGAGTCATGAGGAGCGCTGGGGCAAAACCTCGCCATCTTGCCCGGTCCGTTGCGGCTTCGCACAATACCAACCGGTATGTATCTTGCGATATCATAGGCGGTTTCGGTCTCCGTCAGAGCATTCCATGTTTTCCGCCAAGGCACAGGCCGCGTTCCTCGTGCGCTTCCGTTACCCGCTGGCCGTCCTCAGCGTGCTGCTGCTTGTCTTGATGGCCGCCGGCGGCCGCCATCTCGTATTCGAGAACGACTACAAGCTGTTCTTCACCGACGATGACCCGCAACGGGTCGCGCATGAGGCCATGGAGGATGCCTACACACGCAGCGACAGCATCGCCTTTCTCCTCGGCGTCGAGGACGGTGATTTTTTCACGCCCCGGCGCCTGGGCATCATCGAGGAACTCACCGATCGGCTGTGGCAGTTCCAGCGTGTGATCCGGGTCGATTCGCTGAGCAATTTCCAGCATACCGAGGCCAATGGCGATGACCTGACGGTCTATGCCCTGTTCGAGGGCGCCGACGACCTCAGCCCGGCCGAGATCGCGCGGCGCCGCGAACTCGCCCTGCAGGAAGTCAGTCTGGTCCATTCCCTGATCGCCGCCGACGGCACCGCCACCCTGGTCAACGCGCGGCTGGAAATGCCCACGGGTAGCAGCATCGAGCGCGGCGAAGCCACCGCGGCCATCATGCAGGAGGCGCGCCAGATCAAGGCCGAGCTCCAGACCCGGTATCCGGACATCGAAGTCCATCTGATGGGCGTGCCGGCGATCGACCAGGCCTTCAACGAATCCACCGTGAAGGACATGGAGACCCTGGTGCCGGCCATGTTCGGCGTCATGATCCTGGTGACCCTGGCGCTGCTGCGCTCCATCACGGGCACCCTGGCCGTGCTGGTCATCATCGTGATGAGCCTGCCTGCCACTCTGGGTACGGTGGGTCATCTGGGTTTCGCGCTGAACCAGATCAATGTGTCCTCACCGATCATCATCATGACCCTGTGCGTGTGCGACGCGATTCACGTGCTGGTGTCCTACATCCAGTTGCAGAAGGACGGGCTGGATCGGCAAGCCGCCCGCCTGAAGGCGCTGGAAATCAACCTGCAGCCGGTGTTCCTGACCAGCCTGACCACCGCCATCGGCTTCCTCTGCCTCAATTTCTCCGACTCGCCGCCGTTTCGCGAGCTGGGCACCTTCGTCGCGATCGGGGTGATGTACGCCTGGCTGTTCAGTCTGGGCGTGCTGCCGGCCATCATGGGCGCTATCCGGGTGCCGGAGCGCCATGGCGGAAAATCGAAGCTTGTACCGAAGCTGGGGGACTGGGTGCTGGCCCGGCGCCAGCTGCTCTACTGGGGTGGCATGGGCACGGCACTGGTCATCATTTCCTTCGCGCCGCGCAACGAGCTGTCCGACAGCACCTATCAGTATTTCGATCCCGGTGTGCCGATCCGCGATGCGGCGGAGTTCCTGGAAAATCGCCTGACCGGTTTCGACACCATCGCCTTCTCCTTGCCGGCTGGTGAGGCCAACGGCGTGACCGATCCTGACTATCTGAGCCAGCTGGAAGCCTTCGCGAACTGGGCCTGGGAACAGCCCGACGTCGCCCATGTGAACAGCTTCAGCCAGGTGATGAAGCGGCTGAACCGCGACATGCACGGCGGCGACCCCGACTGGTATCGCGTTCCAGACGATCAGGAGCTGGCCGCCCAGTACCTGCTGCTCTACGAGTTTTCCTTGCCCTTCGGTCTGGATCTGTCGAACCAGCTCAACTTCGACAAGTCGGCCACCCGCTTCGCGATCACGCTCAAGCATGTCAAAGCCAAGCGCATCGTGGAGTTCGAGCAGCAGGCGCGCGCCTGGCTGGAGGCAAACGCCCCCGCTATCGCGGCGCCGGGCTCGGGGGTGACGGTCATGTTCGCCCACATCGGCCAGAACAACATCAAGAGCATGCTGACCGGCTCCGTCGTGGCGCTGCTGAGCATCTCGCTGACCCTGATGCTGGCGCTGCGTTCCTGGCGCTTGGGCCTGCTCAGCCTGGTGCCCAATGCCCTGCCGTCGCTGATCGCCTTCGGCCTGTGGGGCATCTTCGTGCAGGAGGTGAATCTGGCCGTGGCGGCGATCTTCAGCATCTCGCTGGGCATCGTGGTCGACGACACCGTGCACTTCCTGTCCAAGTATCTGCGTGCCCGCCAGACCTTCCACGAATCGGCCGAGGATGCGGTGCGCTATGCCTACGGCACGGTGGGCACCGCACTGCTGGTCACCACCATCATCCTGTGCCTGGGCTTTTCCATTCTGGGCTTCTCCGATTTCGTCGTGAACGAAATCACCGGACTGCTCACCGCCCTGACCATCTCCATTGCACTCATCTATGACCTGTTGTTCCTGCCCACCCTGTTGCTGAAACTGGATGGCTGGCTGTTCGGGGGCGGTAACGGGTCACACAAGCCGCCCTCAGCGGTGGCTGGGCGACCGGATGCGGAGTCCGGGGCCAGGGCCCTGCAGGGCTGATGTGTCAGCTGTCCGAAGCTCGTCGAGCTCCTGTGATGGCGGGCTTGATCATTGCCTGCAGGACCGGGGGGCGGTCGGGACGGGCCGGGTCCCCGTGTACAATCAAACGATCCTATGTGAAGTGATAGACCATGCGATTTGAAGGAACTGAACAGTACGTTGCCACCGACGACCTGAAACTGGCGGTCAACGCCGCGGTGACCCTGGAGCGCCCGCTGCTGATCAAGGGCGAGCCGGGTACCGGCAAGACCATGCTGGCGGAAGAGGTCGCGCGCGCCCTCGGACGGCCGTTTTTCGAATGGCATATCAAGTCCACGACAAAGGCGCAGCAGGGCCTTTACGAATACGATGCGGTCTCCCGCCTGCGTGATTCGCAGCTCGGCGACGGCCGGGTCGGCGACATCGCGAACTACATCGTCAAGGGCAAGCTGTGGGAGTGCTTCGAGCAGGATGAGCAGCCTATCCTGCTGATCGACGAGATCGACAAGGCGGACATCGAGTTCCCCAATGACCTGCTGCGTGAACTCGACCGCATGGAGTTCTACGTCTACGAGACGCAGAAGGTGATCAAGGCGAAGCATCGTCCCATCATCATCATCACCTCGAACAACGAGAAGGAGTTGCCGGATGCCTTCCTGCGCCGCTGCTTCTTCCACTACATCACGTTCCCGGACGCCGAGACCATGGAGTCCATCGTCGAGGTGCACTTCCCCGGCATCAAGAAGGCCCTGCTCAAGGAGGCCATGGACGTCTTCTTCGGCCTGCGCGAGATCCAGGGTCTGAAGAAGAAGCCCTCGACCTCGGAGCTGCTGGACTGGCTCAAGCTGCTGCTGGCCGAGGACATTCCGCCCGAGGCCCTGCGTGAGAAGGACGGCAAGAAATCGCTGCCGCCGCTCTACGGCGCGCTGCTGAAGAACGAGCAGGACGTGCACATGTTCGAGCGCCTGGTCTTCCTCAACCGTCGCAATGCCTAGCCGCGGGGGCATCTTGACCCTGGCCGTGCCGGCCAAGTGCATGAAGCGTCTGTCCTTCGCGCCGCGCCGGGCCGCCGGCACCGCCCATCCCGACCGTGGTGGGGGCGCCGTTGGTTCCTCCTTCGCGCAGCGTGCGAAGGAACACGGCTGA
>JBFKIN010000093.1:0-9097 GCA_041632255.1 Oceanococcus sp.
GACAAGAAGTGCACCGAACTGTCCCTGGACGAGGTCGGGCAGCGAAACGCGACGGGCGAAGCGCCCGGCGAGTGCTGGTAAGGCCTGACCGGCGAGAGCGAATGCCTCGCTGATGAGAGCATGATGCGCCCGCGGAAGACGGCCCGCTCCGGGCTGCCGTCGTGGAATCCCGCGTTTCAGACCGGCCGCTCAGCTTTTTCCGATTTTTCCGCGGCCGGATTGTTTTCGCCTGCCCTGGGCGGTCAGCGGCTCTGAAGCTGGCGATGGCGCCGCGCGGTCGTCGTCACGGCACGCCATCCAGCCGCGGTATCCTCCCGCCTTGCGATGCGCGCGGGGCCTGGCTGCGCGTTTGACTCCGCGGCACGCCGGGCTCGGCTGTAGCAAGGTAGCGACTGTCTTTCCGCCGGGCGCTGGCGAGGTGCCATCGCATCGTGCGGGCCGGCCGCAGGCCTCGGCGCCCAAGTCAAACGCCTAGACGGAGTCCTTGCCAGAAGGGCGGCGTGCGATCGGGCGGGTGCCAGGGGCGATGTCCCGGGCCGGATCCGCGAGTGGCCGTGATCCCATCGGGGGACGGCGCAGGCGGGCCGACAAGCCACCAGACGTGGCATCCGGGGCCGAGTCCGGCGCCGTTTCCGGGCGCGCCTCTCCCTCTTCGCGCACCATGCGCAGGATGTATTCCTGGAAGCCCGTACGCAGCATCATGCCGCGCTCGATATCGTGCCGGGGCAGGCAGCGGAGCAGGTCCTTGGGCGTGTATCGCGGCGAGTCGCGCAGGTCTTCGACGCCCGGGTCGAGATGCACCGCGCCCTTGCCGGCAGGCCGGTACCGGCAGGGACGGGCTGGCATCTGCGGTGAGGAATAGGCGATCAGGGCGTGAACCAGCGCGCCGGGGCGGCAACGCGTCGACAGGATCTGCATCAGCGTGGTGATCGCGCCGCGCGGCAGATAGTTCAGGAAATCCCAGCACAGCACCACACTGGCCGGATGGGCGCTGGGGGGCGGCAGGATCCGCTGGAGCAGGCTGCGGAATTCCTCGGCGTCCCGCGCCTGGCTGAGCCTTGGCATCAGGTGGGGAAAGTCGAGAATCTCCAGCCGGCAGTGCAGTGCGTTGAACAGGGCGATGCTGGCCGGGCTGGCCGGGCCGAAATCCAGGACCACGCAGCGGCCGCCGGCCGCCGCGCGATCATACAGCTCGTCAAACAGCGGCAGCCGTTCCACGCCGGTGGCCGCCGCGGACCGGCTGTCGTTGCCGACCAGCCTGGGGGGACTGAGCGTTGCGCCCTGCACACCGCAGGCCCGGGTTTACTTGGAGGCCGCAACGGCTTCGGGCTTGCCGTCCTTGCGGTCCTTGTCGTCCGGCCGGCCCGCGTGGCTGCTGCCGGCATCCTTGGCCGGGCTCGGCCCTTGCGGGCGAGAGGCCACCGGCGACACGGCGGGTCGGGTTTCCCCGGGTGCGGCGGCTTTGTCCAGATCACCGAACTGGGACTTGATCGCGTCCTTGATCGCTTCCGGATCCATTTCGACCGAGCCGCGCAGGGTGGCGCCGTCCTCCAGCGAGACCCGCGGAGACAGGATGCTGCCCTTGACCCGTGCGCCCTTGCGGATGCTGATCCTTTCCACCGCGTACAGGTCACCCTCGATATTGCCGTCCACCACGATGATGTTGGCGTAGGCGGTCCCGGTCACGCGCCCCTGCGCGCCAATGGCCAGCTGGTTGTTGCGCAGCACCAGCGTGCCGCTGAAACGGCCCTCGATGGTCAGGTCTTCATCGGATTGCAGGTCACCCTTGATCTGGGTCTTCGGTCCGATGCTGGCGCCTTCCCGGCGCAGGGCGGACTGGGTGGGGGAGGAGGCTTCGCGCACGTTCTGGGTCGCGCCGGCGTGCAGATTTTCCGCTGTCATGATGATCCTTGATTGATGGGGCTGATGAGCTTGAATCCGCTACTGTGCGGATTTCAACGCCAACTTCAAGTCCCTGGTGTGAAATTCCCGTCAGCAGGCTGCGAGTCTGGCCCGGCATGGGCATCAGGGTGCAGCCTCCGCGCACCGGCGGCGATCAACCTCAGGTTTTCGGGCCTGCGGTGTCCTCGGATGCGAAACGCACCATGAACTGTTGCCCCGCATCGGCTTCGAAGGGACGGCCCAGGCTCAGTTCCCCGGCCGGCGGGAGCATGACCTTGACCCCGAAGGGAAGCTGGCGTGCTGCCTCCGCTTGCGTTTCGCGCAGCCAGGTGCCGTTGCGGCTGACGTCCTGGATCAGCCAGCAGCCATCGCTGCACTCCAGCTGCAGGTGCTTGCTGGAAACGCGTGGTTCGGTGTCCGGGACCCGCAAGTCGCAGTCCCGGCCTCGCCCGATCAGACGCGGCCTGTCCTCGTCCAGGCGCAGTTCGGCATCGCCGTGGCGCAGTAACAAGGGCCGGCCCTTGCGGTGCTTGGGTCCGCTCCACATGCGAAAGGTGGCCGAGGATTCGTGCCAGTTCAGGGTCCAGACGTTGACCAGTCCCACCCCCTTGAGCTGGCGAGGTCCATAAGGGCTGGCCAGCTTGCGTATGTCCGGCTTCAGCCAGCCCAGCACATCCTCGGACAGGAAAATCTGTCCCGGCGCGCCTTCCGTGAGTTTGTGCAGGCGGGCGGCGATGCTGACGGTCTGGCCCACGGCGTCCGGATGCCCCATGGTCTGACGGAACTCGACGATGCCGGTGTGCAGGCCGGAATACAGGCCCAGGCCTGCCGCGACGGCTTCGCGCTGTCCGAGCACCGCGGTTTCGGCGGCGGCCGTGCAGTCCTTGCGGGCGAAGACCAGCAGCACGTCATCCCCGTAGGACTTGATGAACTCGCCGCCGCGCCGGCGACCGGCCGTGATGATCCTGTCCAGCAGCTCGCGGATGCGCCGTTCGGCCTCCTGATCGCCGATGTCCTCGCGCAGGCGGACACTGTCGGCGATATCGACAATGAGGACGGCGCTGTTCTTGACGGCGGCCTGCATGGCGGAAAGCTCCTCCCATCCCGGCTGCCCTTATCCTAATCCAGAAGTTTCCAGCGGTGGGCGGCGTGGCGCAGACCCGGGCGGGCCAGCCAGGGCTTTGCTCAGTGCGCCGGCCGCTTGTTCAGCAGGGCCAGTGCGGCGCTGCTCATGGCCTGGACACCGGCGTCTATCGTGGGTACCGGGTCCGGTGCGAAACGGGGTGAGTGCAGGGAAGGCAGACTTTCACCAGCGCTTACGGACGCGGCGTACTGCTCGTGCGCCACGGCGCCCATCCAGAAGAGCACGCTCGGGATAGGCGGTTCCGTGCGTCCGTAATGCGAGAAGTCCTCGCCACCCATCACAGGGGGCAGTTCCACCACCTCGGCGCGGCCCAGGCTCTCCCGCCAGGCTGGCAGCAGGCGCTGCAGGAGTGCCGGGTCGTTGTAGGTCGACGGCGTGCTTTCATCCTGCAGGATCACTTCAGGAAGTCGCGACTCGGGGATGCCCATGGCCAGCGCCTGGCCGTGGGCGATGCGGCGGATGCCCTCGATCAGCAGTTGGCGGGTTTCCTTGGCATAGGCCCGCACGGTGAGTTGCAGGTGGACCATGTCCGGAATGACGTTGTGCTTGGTGCCGCCGTGGATCGAACCGACCGTGACGACACCCGGTGCGATGGGGGCGATGGTCCGGGACACCAGCGTTTGCAGGCCCGTCACGATCTGCGCGGCGAGGACGATGGGGTCCCGGGTCATGTGCGGGTAGGCGCCATGGCCGCCGACCCCGAAAACGCGGATGTCCACCGAGTCGACGCTGGCCAGCGCATAGCCCGGGGTGTACCCCAGCCGGCCGGCCGGCTGGTTGGCGTTGACATGCATGGCCACATTGAAGTCCGGCCGCGGAAAGCGCTCGAACAGGCCGTCTGCCAGCATGGCCCGTGCACCTGCGCCTCGCTCCTCGGCGGGCTGGCCGACGAACACCACAGTCCCGGACCAGCGCGCCCGCTGCGCGACCAGCTGCCTCGCACTGCCCACAAGCACCGTCATATGCACGTCATGCCCGCAGGCATGCATCAGCGGTACGGTATTGCCCTGCTCATCGGTTGTTTCGGCGGTGCTGGCGTAGGGCAGGCCGGTCTGTTCGGCGACCGGCAGGGCGTCCATGTCGGCCCGCAGCATGACGGTGGGGCCATCACCGTTTCTCAGCACGCCAACCAGGCCATGGCCGCCGACACCGTCAGTGACGGCGATGTCCAGTGCGCGTAGCTCCGCAGCGAGCCGCTTGGCGGTCAGGGCTTCGTGGAAGGACAGTTCAGGATGGCGATGCCAGTGCTGGTAGAGCTCAAGCAGCGGCACGGATTGCGCCAGAGCCAGTCCGGCATTGAACCAGAGCAGCGCGAGCCAGACCAACGCGCGGCCTAAGGTGTGATGAGCCATGTCACTCCTCCCCTGGAAGACAGACTACGCGCCGGCCGGGCGACGTGCCAGTGCCGGTGACTGGAGGGAGGGGGAGGGGGTGGGCTGATGCCCGGAGGATGAGGCGGCTCAGTGACAGTGCACTCGCCGGCCTCGGGGAAGGGGCGGACCGAGACGGGCGTCTCAGTCCGCCAGCGTACTCAGAGCGAGTCCTTCAGAGCCTTGCCGGCCTTGAACGAAACAGACTTGCTGGCCTTGATCTTGATGGTTTCACCGGTGGCCGGGTTGCGGCCGGTGCGGGCGGAGCGCTTGCTCAGCGAGAAGGAACCAAAGCCGAGAATGGATACGCGCTGGTTCTTCTTGGCGCTCTTGGCCACCAGAGAAGTGAAAGCGTCGAGCGCGGCCTGGGCGTCTTTCTGCGAAATGCCCGCGGTCTTGGCCATGTGCGCCACGATGTCTTTCTTCGAAACGGTGTCGGTCATACTGTCTCCCTTGAGATTGGTGCTGGGCAAATCTTGGCCCGGGGTGGAGTTTCCCCGATAACGCCGCGATCCACAAGGCCGCCAGGGCCCGTCCCAGAAGCCGATGAGCCCGAACCAGGCCTGCCGAGGTCGGGCGCACACCGCGGCGGCGGTCCCGGTCTCCGCCGTGAGCGGCTGACGAAGGTCCAGGCTGACGCCATGCCGGGACCGGAAGCATGACCGCCGGGTCCTTCCCAGACGCGGGGGATGCCGGGTCGAGGCGCGGGGCCTGCCAGGTCCGCTCGGCGCTCGTGCGGCAGGGCTGCATTGATCCCAAGGTTCCTGGCCACAGTGGTCGTCGACCGCTTGCAGTCATGCGCTTCGAACACGTGCAGCGCCCGTGGCATGGCGGGATGGGGGCGACAGGTTTCGAGCAACTGGGCGGTGGAGCGCGGCATGGGCTCGGGGCGCTGCAGGGCAGCCTGCGCCACCCCGGCCAGGGGCACCAGCAGCGCCGCGGCGCTGAGGTCGGCCACGCGGGAGCCATCACCGACAAGGTGGCCGGTCTGCGCCGTTGCTGTTTCATCCCGCAGTGCGGCCACTGGCCGCCGGCACCGTTCGACATTGGCCAGTGCAGCCGTTCCGATGGTTCTGGCCGCTCTGGAACGCGCTACAGGTAATACCCGGGCATGCGTAAAGCGTCGGACGGCGTCGCGGTCGAACAGTGCCGCCATGTCCGGTCATTCGTGGAGCCGTTTTCCGGCATGCAGCGTGGGGTCGCAGGGCGGAGCACATCGCCGTAGCGCGCCGGTCAGCGCGGGGCCTGCTCAGGCTGCGCCGGACCGGTGGGGTGGGCCAGCGGATTCGGCGGCCAGCTTTGCAGGGCGTCGATGATCGGTGCCGGGCCGGCCGTGATGCTGCCGTATCAATCCAGAACCGGCGTCTGACGCTGACCCGACAGCGTTCGCACGGTCGCGGTGTGTGGGCCGTGAAGGAGACTGCGTCGGTGGCGGACGATGCGATGGAAATCCAGCACCCGGCGGGCTTTCTTGGTGTGGTGCGAATAGAGGAACTGGTTCAGCACAACTTCGCTCGTTGCCGTGACCGGTCACGGCTGAGGCCGGATTGTCGCTCAGGCGGCGAGCGCTTCCGCATCGGCAAACAGGGACAGCAGCGCGTCTCCGATGCGCGGCAACAGGGCCGGTGGCAGATCATGACCCATCCCATCGATGATTTCGCAGCGGGCGTGCGGGATGCGCCGGGCCAGATCATGGGCCGCAGCCACCGGCACGAGGGGATCCTCCCGGCCATGCAGGATCAGCGTGGGCGCGCGGACGGATTTCAGCAGGCGTGTCCGGCTGCCGCTGGCAAGGATCGCAGCCAATTGGCGGGCGACCCCCGGCGGGTGGACATTGCGCTGCATCTGCCGGGCAATTTTGGGACGCAATTCCTCCGCGCTCTGCGGGTAAGCCGGGCTGCCGATCAGCTGGAAGGTCCGGATCGAATCCCGCAGCGCGATCTCGGGGTCGGCGGATCGCGGGCGAATCAGGCGCAGGCGAAGCTTCAGGCTGGGCCCGGGCAGGAGCGGATGGCCACTGCTGGTCATGATGGCGGCCAGGCTGCGTACCCGCCCTGGCTGCCGCGCGGCCAGAATCTGCGCGATCATGCCCCCCATCGAGACGCCGACCACATGAGCGGTGGCGATCTTGAGGGCATCCAGCAGGCCGAGGGTGTCGGTGGCCATGTCGTCCAGCTTGTAAGGTGCGCGCGCCGGCAATCCCAGGGTGCGGCGCAGCGCCAGCTGCGGAATATTCGGCACGCCGTGCGCGTCCAGCTTGCTGGAGAGGCCGATGTCGCGATTGTCGAAGCGGATCACTTGATAACCCGCCGCGACAAGGTGCTGACAGAACTCGTCAGGCCACATGACCAGCTGACCGCCCAGGCCCATGATCAAAAGCACCGCCGGTGCGCCGGGATCGCCCAGCCGCTCGCAGACCATGTCGATGCCGTTGCTGCGGATTCGGAGTTCCTGATTCATGCGCTGTGGACTCTGTAGGCGACGCGTTGCGGGGTATTGTAAGGCGCAGCCATCGTGAGCTTGACGCCCGCCCGGGCCGGGATCAGGCGATCAGATAGCCGCCATCGACATTGAGCGCCGCACCCGTGGTGTAGCTGGCGGCATCCGAGACCAGATACAGCACGGCGCCGGCCATCTCGTCCGGCGCGGCAACCCGGCGCTGGGGCACATGCTTCAGCAGGTGGTCGCGAATCTGCGCGTTGTTGACCAGGGCGCTGGCGAACTTGGTGTCCGTGGCGCCGGGGAGCAGCGCGTTGACGCGGATCTTCTGGGCAGCGCATTCCTTGGCGAACACCTGGGTCATGGAAATCACCGCGGCCTTGGTCACCGAGTAGATGCCCTGCGCATCGCCGGGAATGACGCCGTTGACCGAGGCGGTATTGACGATGCTGCCACCGCCGTTCTTCGCCATGAGTTTGGCGCCCTGGGCGCACATGTAGAAATAGCCGCGGATGTTGACATCGACGGTCTTGTCGAAGGCTTCCGGAGGCGTGTCCACGGCCGGGCCGAAATACGGATTGGCGGCCGCATTGTTGACCAGGATGTCGAGCCGGCCATGGCGCGCGATGACCTGCTCGAACAGTGCCTGGATCTGGGCCATGTCGCCGATGTGACAGGCCAGCGCCTCGGCCTGGCCGCCGCCCTCCCGGATCGAAGCCGCCACCGCTTCACAGCCGTCCTGGCGACGACTCGAGACGATGACGGTGGCGCCCGCGTCAGCCAGGGTTCGGGCGATGGATTCGCCGATGCCGCGGCTCGCGCCGGTGACGACGGCGATTTTGCCATTCAGCTGGAACAGTTCATTGGGGGTCATGCGGGCGTCCTCGAGGCCAGACGGAGGGCGGCGGTCGATGCCGCGTTGCCCGCACTGTAGGCGCGGCCATAGAATCAAACAAATGAATAATGGTTATTGCCTGGCATCAAGCATGTGAATATCAGAAAGGTCGACCTGAATCTGCTGGTGGTGTTGGATGCCATCTACACGGAGGGCGGCATCACCCGCGCGTCGAAAAAGCTGCACCTCACCCAGCCGGCGGTGACCCACGCGCTGAATCGTCTGCGCGACGTCTTCGATGATCCCTTGTTCGTGCGTGACGGGCGCTCGATGATCCCGACGCCGAAGGCGCGGGCGCTGATAGGTCCCACCCGGGAATCCCTGCGTGGCATCGAGATCATGCTCGGTGAGTCGGACCGCTTCGATCCGCTCACCGCAACCCGGCGCTTCGTGGTCGGCATGCGTGACACGATGGAGCCCACCTTGCTCCCGGCCCTCATGGAGCGGGTTGGACGACTGGCCCCGCAGGTGGATCTGGAATCAGTGCAGACCGACCGCAGGGCCCTGGAGCACGAGCTGGCCGCCGGGGTCCTGGATGTCGTGCTGGACGTGCTCCTGCCCACCGGCGACCACATCATGCAGCGGCCGGTGCCCTTCGATCGCCTGATTGTCGCCGCCCGTCAGGGGCATCCCGAGGTGGGGCCGGGGCTCAACCTGGACACCTATCTGCGTCAGTCCCATGTGCTGGCCACCGTGCGTCGCCGCGGCGGCGGGGTGGAGGATGTGGAGCTGAACCGTCGCGGTCTGCAGCGGCACATCCGGCTGCGCTGCCAGCACCACTTCGCGGCTTTCGAAGTCGTCCGCAATTCCGATCTGATCCTGACCATGCCGGAGGGCTACGCAAAGGTGGCCAATGCAGGGGGCGCGCTGCAGATTCTCGACTTCCCGCTGCCGATCCCGGGTCACGACGGGCATCTGTACTGGCATGCCAACGTGGATTCGGATCCGGCCAACCGCTGGCTGCGGGAGCAGGTTCTGGCCGTGTTCGGCAACGCTGATCCGGCGCCGGGTGAGGAAGCTGGAGGTGGCCCGGGCTGAAGAGCCTGTGCCCGCAACAGGCGCCGCGCCCCGGCAGCGAGCAAGCGGTCGGGATCCGATGCGATTGGCGGCTTGGAGACGGGCCGGCAGACAGCGCCCGGGTCTTCGGGCATTTGTGCTGCGCCAACCGCGATCCGTCCGCCCGTAGCACGGCCGTGTGAATTGCACGGGTCGACTGCTGGGCCGCCCTGCATCAGTGGCCGGAGCGCGCCGGCCTGTCATGCTCATGGACACCGGCATGAAACGCCTTGCCGCGCTGTGCAGACGGCGCGCGGTCACCGGTCGACCGGCGTGGCCCACCGACGTCCC
>JBFKIN010000094.1:0-9045 GCA_041632255.1 Oceanococcus sp.
GTCTCCATCGCGCAAGCATAGCGAAAAGCCGAAAAGGCTGACCAGAGCCGTCGATCCCTGATGTAAGATGCAGGGATTAGAAGTACACGGGGGAGAACAAGCTGGGACCGCTCCGGTTGCTGACCGTGGTGGCCGTGCTGTTCATCAGTACAGCCGCCAGCGGCAGCGAAGCCATCGTCAACGTGTCCTTGCAACGGGATTCGGTCTCGCTCGCCCTGCTGCGCGGCGTCTTTGGCATGCGGGTCCGCCTGTGGCCGGACGGCGAGCCGGTTCGCGTGTTTGTGCTGCGGGACGATGCTCCGGAACACGCCGAGTTCTGCAAGGGCGTGCTGCGTATGTATCCCTATCAGTTGCGTCAGGCCTGGGACCGTCTGGTCTATTCCGGCACCGGGCAACCTCCGATCGAGGTGTCCAGCCTCGAAGAAATGCGTCGCCGGGTGGCGGAAACCCGCGGCGCCATCGGCTATCTGCCATCGTCACCTGACATCGGGCAGAACGAACAGATCAAGGTCCTGCATGTTCGATAAGCGTCATCACCCTTCTGTCTGGCTGCGGTCGATCATTTGCGCCGGCGTACTCCTGTCAGCCCCGCAGCCCGCGGAGGCCTCGGACTGGCAACTGCACGGCTTCCTGTCCCAGGGCTTCACCATTTCAGACGGCAACAACGTCAATGGCGACAGCAGCGACGGTGGTGGCAGCTTCGATTTCCGTGAGGCCGCGGTCAATCTGTCCTGGCGGCCCAGTCCCAGGATTCTGCTGGCCGGCCAGGTGGCCTCGGTTCGCCGCGGCAAGGTCAATACCGATGACGTCGCACTGGATTACTTGCTGGCCGATTATCAGGCCTATCAGGGCAACCTCGGTCGGGTCGGGTTCCGCGCGGGCAAGCTCAAACTGCCTTTCGCGTTTTTCAATGAATCCCGCGATGCGGTGCACAGTCGCCCCGGTATCCTGATGCCCCAGTCCATCTACCTCGACAATGATGGCGCGCGCGCTTTTGGCTACTTCTCGGGGTGGGGCGCCGCCGTGTATGGCGACCGCTACTACGGGCGACACAATCTCGCGTTCGAGCTGCTGGGCCTGTCCGAGTTCGCGGTCGAGGACGAGGCGGAGATCTCCATTTTGCGACGCCCCGCCTCTGGCCGCTTCAAACATGAACGAGGCCTGCTGCTGCGCATTCTCGATGACATCGACGGCGGCCGCTGGCGTCTGGCGCTTTCAATCTCCGACAGCCTGCTCAGCTACAGCGCCGGCAATGCCCCGCCGTTCGATCAGTCAGGCGATTTCGTGCTGCAGCAGGCCTTTGCGTCGGTGCAGCACAACAGGGAGCACCTCAGCCTGACGGCCGAGATCGTGCGTCGCCGTATCAAACTCGGCGATCTCATCAGTCATCCCGCGGTCTCCTCACACACCGATCAGGATTCCTTCGGCTTCTACCTGCAGGCGCTCTACCGCCTGCCCTCCCAGTCGGCGATCTTCCTCCGCTACGACGAACGCCTGCGGGAGATGCAGGACCGCAACGGCCACCGGCAGGCCGCTGCCTCCGGCCTGCCGCGCCATTACTTCTTCGGTCGCGACGTCACGCTGGGCGGCAACATGGACCTTACAAAGCATCTGGGCCTGTGGCTGGAACTCCACCTCGTCGACGGCGTGCTCTGGGTCAATCCTCTGGACAATCCGGATTACGGAAACGGCCAGGCGGAGCGCCACTGGTCACTGGTGACTGCCATGCTGTCCTATCGATTCTGAGCCATGCGCCGGGCCAGGATCAGCCTGAAATGGAAGACCATTGCCCTGCTGGGTCTGGCACTGATGCTGGTCAATGCAGGCATGCTGGTGGAACAACAGCGCACCAGCCTGGGCGAGTTTGCCGCCCGTCAGGAAGCGGAACTGCAACGCAAGGCCCTGGTGGTCAGACGCCTGCTGGCTCGCTCGAATGAGCGTCTGCGGCGGGTCGGCAACATCGCCCCCAACATCATCGACGCCTTGACCAGCGAGGACGATCTGCAGGCGCGCTGGACAACCCTGCAACTGGAACTGGACCTCAAGGCCCTGGTACTGCTGGATAGCGAAGGCCGTGAGCTGCTGCGCGGGCTGCCCAGCTTCGGCCAGACCCTGCCCGGGGTGTTGCAGCAGCGCATCACCCGGGCCCTTGGCAACGAATTGCCGGATCAGTTCCTGCACTGCGACGATGGCTGTGCCCAGTATGCTCTGATCCCCTCCATCGGACCCGCCGGCGAAGAGCGCCTGATGGTGGTGGCCGCCGGCCTGACCGATCTGATCCTCGAATTCCCGAGTCTGACCAACACCGAATTGGCGATCCTGGCACCCGGCCCGGGCGGCCTGGGCTGGCGCGATCAGCACCTTTACGCGGTCAGCAATGCCCCCCAGAACGAGCCGCACCTGAAACAGCTCAGCGAGCAATTCAGCCTGGCGCAGTTGGTCAAGGGCCGCAGCCTCACCCTGGAGGGCCGCCATTATCGCTTCGTGGCCTGGCCCTGGCAGACCTTCGGCGGCATCGGTGACGGGCATCTGCTGCTGTTCGAGGACAATACCGAAACGCTGCGACAGATCGCCGCGCAGACCCGGCACTCCCTGCTATCCGGCCTGCTCGCCATGGCCATCGCCATTCTGCTCGGCTCGCTGATCTTGAACCGCCCGATGAACCAGTTGCGCCGGCTGGCCGAAGCCCTGCCCTTACTGGCCGAAAAATCCTACGCCCGGGCCAGAGCACTCGTCGGCAGTGATTTTCGTCGTCGCCGGATGCCCACAGAGATCGACGTGCTGGAGGGTCTCACCGTGGATCTGGCAGACCGACTGGAGGAGCTGGAGCGTCAGGTGGAAAACCGCAATCTGGCCATTGCGGAAAAGGTTGCCGAACTGCGTCGATCACAGGAACTGAACGAAAAGATTCTGTCCACCGCGCCCATTCTGATCATGATGCTGACCGGCTCCGGTCGCATCGTGCAGGTCAATGATTTCGCCTGCGCCCTGCTCGGCTATGGGCAGGTGGAATTCCAGCAGTTGTCCTTTCTGGAATTGCTGGCCGACCCTCGCCAGAGTCGCGAAACCGGCAATGTCCTGGTCGACCTGATCGCTGGCCGGCGCAGCGTATTCGAGCAGTCCGGCCAGGTTCGCTGCGTGGACGATGGGCGGGAGCGCATCACCTGGCTGCACACCCGGGTCCTGGCGCAGGGAGGTGTGTTTGTCCTTTCCCTCGGCTTGCCGGAAAAATCCACCGAAACCGCGGACGCCACCTGATTTCGAGCTCAGAAGGCGCCGTAATAGAGGCGCTCAGCTTCCACGGCGGCGCCAATCACTTCGGGGCAGAGCTCGGTGAGGAAACTGCGCACCGGCCACTCCGGAGCCGCCTCGGGCACTTCGAACTGGTCGGCATAACCGTAATCCCAGTCTCCCCAGACGCTTTGCCGACAATAAGAATCGGCGGCGAACCACGCAGCCTGCTGCGCATCCATCACCTCATGCCAGTCGCCAGTGATAAAGCCGACGATGCCGTCCACCTCGCTGAGGTAGGACTCATCCCCGTCGAGGCGCCCCCGATAGCTGCCATGCCCTTCGGCCATGAATTCCAGCTCCGCATCATTGCCGGTGGCGGGCAAAGTCACCAGACCGCCGACATTCCAGGTCGTGTCCGAATAATCCGCGGCACGGAACAGCGCCTCGCGCAGTTCGTGCACGCTGATCGCACCGTCGACCAGCGCGCAATCGGGGTTTGCCGCACCACAGGGCAACAGCCCCCGCGCGACGATGCCATCGGCCTGCATGCGGCTGGCACCCGGCAGCATCCGGCGCAGGCGGTATAGCGCCTCGCCATACAGTCCCGCAACGACCGGCGTGGCATTGGAGGTCCCGCTGAAATTGCCCTGGGCGGTCGTCATGTCACCGCCACCGGTGGCGGAGGGATAACGGGAGCCAATGCTGGCGATATCGGATGGCTTGCCGTGGCCCGAGTAACTGCTGCTGTCGTTCGGGCTGATGGCGCCCACAGTGACAATCCAGTCGGGACCCTCCTGGGAACTCATCAGCGTGGTATTCGGGGCGACAAAGGCATTGGCCTGTCCGTTGCCGGCGCTGAAGAAAATTTGCTGGCCACGCTCCACCGCCTCGCGCTGCAGTTCGGTATCGCTGCCCGCGTAAGCCCGCTCGCGATAGGCCAGTGACGCCCCCCAGGAGTTGGTCTGCAGATCGATCCAGTCCTGCTGGGCCACCCATTCGTTGGCCTGTTCGGAAGTGCCGTGAACATAGACGATCAGGCAGTTCGGGCAGGTGCCGTGGATGTTGCCGGCGCTGACGCTCGAAGTGCCGATGCCGTGGCTTTCCGCCGCCCAGGTGTCCACGCTGCCGCTGCGCGAACCCAACACGGCCGAGGTGGCGGGATCACCGATCAGGCCCGGCGAAAAGGCGACGTGGCCGATGATCTTCGTGCCCGGAAACCAGTACATCTTCACCTGATCATTGCTGGTGCCTTCGGAATACCGGATCAGCCCCCACTGGGCTGCGTCCTGGTCATGGAGCTCCGTTGTGCTGCGGAACTGGTCTTCCGTATCGAGTGTGAGGCGGATGGGCCGATAATCGGCGAAGGCGTCCCGGCCCGGATGCCCTGGCAGCCATTCGGCAGGATCCCGATCCAGCGGCAGATCATCCGTGGGATCGCTGTTCTGATGCTGAGGCATGAAGGCGCCGACATAATCCCAGTGATAGGGATTGATGCCGGAATCAATGACGGCGATGACCACGACGTCATCAACAGCGCCAACCGCGTCGCCCTCGGCCTCGGCACGAGCCGGAACGCTCAGGGCTGCGTCAGGACGCCCGCCCTGACAGCCGGACAGTAGGGCGGCCAGCACGCCGGCGAGAACGAGGCGATTCGTCTTCAATTTCATTCGGATTGATCCAGTCGCATTGGCGACACTGCAGCATGGGCCCCGGCATGGCAGACACCGATGCCGGTTCTGCTGCGGGCGTTGCCATGAATGACGCACAAGCCTTCCGATTGGTTCCGCCGCGCCGGGTCAGGCGGGTTTCGCACCCGGGCTTTCAACGCCGTCGGTCATGACCCGCGGTGCATGGTGCCGGCCAAACCAGGTGGGATCCTTGTAGAAGACGCGCAGGTCCCGGCACTGCCAGAAGTCTCCGAACATGTCCCTCCACTCGTGCAGTTGCAACACCAGAGGGTTGAGCGAGCGGGGCTGGCGCTCCGTAATGCCGTAGCGAATCTCACCGGCTCGCGATTCGGGCACGAAAGTGCCGAAGAGGCGGTCCCAGATGATGAAGACACCTCCGAAATTGCTGTCAATCTGCCCTGGATTGCTGCCATGGTGAACCCGGTGATGCGACGGCGTGTTCAGCACGGCCCCGAGGCGATCCAGCGGGCTGTACTGCTCCGTGTGAAGGAAGAACTGGTAGGCCAGATTCAGCTCGATCGCGACCGTGGCCCAGTTCTTGTCGAAGCCGACAAGGGCCATCGGCACCCACCAGATCACCCAGACGCCGTTGAAGAGCATGGTGAAATTCTGACGCAGCGCAGTCGAATAGTTCATCCGGATGGAAGAGTGGTGAGTCACGTGCGAGGTCCAGAACCAGCGCACCTTGTGCATCGCCAGATGGGTGAACCAGAAGGCCAGATCACAGATCAGCACGATCAGCAGCACGCTCCACAGCCCATGCACAGGTTCGTATTGCAGGCCGAAGGCATAGACCCAGTCGTAGAACAGACGAATGAAAACGGCCACGGCGATGCCGTCCACGATCTTGTAGTTGAAGCCCATGGCCATGTTGCTCAAGGTCTCCTTGAGCAGATAAACCCCCGACCGCCCCCGACGCTGGCAGTACCAGGCCTCGGCGGCGATGATCACGGCAAACAAGCTGCCAAAGGCCAGGATGAAGGCGATGGCGTGCATGATGTCCTGCATGGTGCTTCCTCGCTGCTGTCGCAGTTGTCGATGCCGGCATTGTGCGCAGATGACCCGCCCCTGGATTGACAATCCTCGCCACTGTCCTTGACTATTCTCGCCAACAGGACTGTACGAAGCACCATGCAGGGTATTTACGTTGTCGGCGATCTGGCCGGCCTGCTGCGACGTTATCTGGATGCGGAACGGATCGATGCGCCACGCGTCCGGCGCAGCCTGTCCGCCATCGCACCGCACAGCCGCATGTCGATGCAGCTGTGGTGGTCACTGCTGGAGCAGATTCAGGAACTGCAACCGGTTCCGGCCCTGGGCCTGCGCATCGGCCGGCATGTGCGGCCGGCGGATTCCGGCGTACTCGGCTACTTGATCATGTACTGCGACACGCTGGGCGAGGCGCTGCAGCGCTTCCAGCGTTATCAGGGATTGCTGCACAACCTCTCCCGCCTGGAACTCGAAGCCACACCGGGCCGCCTGAGCCTGAGCTGGGACACCGAGCGCGGCCTGTCCACCCAGCTCTCGGACGAGGTGTTCATGTCCGGACTGATCACCGTCGTGCGTCAACTCACCCAGCGACCGGACCTGCGCCCGCTGAGGCTGCGCTTCAATCACCGCGTGGCCTTCGACTCCCACGACTATGAGGACCTGGCCGGCTGCCCCGTGGAATTTGGCTGCGAACGTGTTGCGCTGGAAGTGCCACAACAGGCTCTGGGCTGGCCGATCAACAGCCGGGATCCTCACCTGCTCGCCCTGCTGGAAAGACAGGCGGCGGCTCTGCTGGGGCCGGATTCCGCCCCGGATGCCTTTCTCGCCGACCTGCAGCAGGTGCTCGCCGAACTGCTTGGGGAAGGACAGGCCACCCTGGACGCGGCGGCACGCCGCATGCTGCTCTCAAGTCGAACCTTGCACCGGCGCCTGGCCGAGCGCGAGACCAGCTTTTCCGCCGTGCTCCGCCAGACCCGGGAAAAGCTGACCGAGCTCTATCTCAATGACCCGGCTCTGAGCCTGCAGGAAATCGCTTTCCTGCTGGGTTACACGGAACAGAGCGCGTTCAGCCGGGCCTGCCGTCACTGGTTCGGGCAGTCGCCCAGGACCCTGCGCGCGGCGCTTCGCGAAAACCCGACCTAGCCCCTGGCGCGGGCCTTGCGGCTGCTCAGTCCGGCGCCGAGCCGCCGCGCCAGCTCACGCCGTACAGATCGTGCCGGCGATCCTTCAGGTTCTGGACCGACCCATAGCGCCGAGCGGACCGCAAGGCTTCCAGATTGAGATCAGCGAAGGCCAGCATCTCGGAGTTCTCGGTGCACTGGGCCGCAATCCCGTCACGGGCGAAAGGGAAATCGCAAGGGGTCAGAATGGCGCTCTGGGCGTAATGAATGTCCATGTTCTGGACCCGCGGCAGATTCCCCACATTGCCCGCCGTCGCCACATAGACCTGGTTTTCAATGGCGCGGGCATGGCAGCTGTACCGCACGCGCAGGTGGCCCTGACGCTCCTCGGTGGAGTACGGGACGAAGATGATGTCGGCGCCCTGATCCACCAGATGCCGGCCCAGCTCCGGGAATTCCGAGTCATAGCAGACCAGCACACCGATCACGCCACTGTCGGTTTCGATCGCTCGCAGGTAGTCCCCTCCCTCGATCTGCCACCAGTAACGCTCGTCCGGCGTCGGATGGATCTTCGGCTGTTCGTAGACGGCGCCATCGCGCAGGAACACGTGGGCCACGTTGTGCAATCGTCCATCAGCAGCCCGAGCCGGATGCGAGCCACCGATGATGTTGACGTTGAAACGGATCGCCAGTCCCTGCAGCAGTTCCTCCAGCTGATCGTTGTACGAGGCGAGCCTCATCATGGACTCGCGCGGAGTCAGCGCCTCGTTCTCGATCGACAGCAGCTGCTGGGCGAAGTACTCCGGAAACACCACAAAGTCGGCCTTGTGATCCGCGACGGTGTCCACGAAATAGGTGCAGATTCGGGCGAAGTCGTCGAAGGAATCGATGCGCCGCTGCTGGTACTGCACCACCGCCACACGAACCACGTCCGGGGCCCGGTCTGGTGAGGTGATGCCATCGGTGAGCAATTCCTCTTCTGCGGAATTTCGCCACAGCATGTGGGTGGCGTAACCCATGGACTCGCTGTCGCCCGGCAGATAGTCGGGCAGGATGCCGATCAGCTCGAAGCCCTGGCGCATCTGGAAGGTGATCACCGGATCACGGAGTTGCCGGTCCGCCACCGCCTGGGCATAGGCTTCCGCGTCGCCGAACTGCTTCAGTTTGCGCTGCAGGCCCGGCATGCGTCCGCCGAAGACGATGCCACGCAGGTTCAATTCCACGCACAGGGCCCGACGCGCCGAATACAGCCGTTCCCCCAGCTTGCGGCCGCGCAGCTCAGGATCCACGCAGACCTCGAAACCGTAGAGGTAGTCCCCATCCGGATCATGGGTGCTGCCGAAACCCCCACCGGTGATGCTCTTCCAGGTATGCGGCTTGAGCGCCCGTGCTCCGGAAATGCGCAGGCTCGCGCAATAGCCCACGACTCGGCCCTCGAATTCGGCGACCAGCTGCCCCTCCGGGAAGTGGGTGAGCTGCCCGCGCAGCTGCTCGCGCGAATAACCCTCCCGGTAGACCTTGTTCAACAGCCGAAATATCTGTGGCAGGTCCTTCTTGCGGGCCCGCCGAACCAGCAGTTTCTGTTTTTTCATGGCGCCAGACTGCGACACCACAAAGCCGCAGGCAAGTGCTTTTTCCCGTGGCTAGGCTGCGCGCGCCTTCAGCGCCTTCTCGCCCAGCAGCCGGGCGCGGGCTGCTTCATATTCGCGCGCGAGACGAGCGATGTAATCGCCGGCCGGCGGAACCTGCTTGATCGCCCCGATGCCCTGGCCGCAGCCCCAGATGTCCTTCCAGGCCTTGGCGTCACTGCCACTGTCGGAGCCGAAGTCCATGGTGCTGACGTCTCCCTGCGGCAGCCGGGAGGGGTCCATACCCGCCCTCTCGATGGACGGACGCAGGTAGTTGCCGTGGACCCCGGTGAACAGGTTGGTGTAGACGATATCCTCGCCGCCACAGTCCACGATCATCTGTTTGTAGTCATCCATCGCATTGGCTTCCCGGGTGGCGATGAA
>JBFKIN010000095.1:0-9029 GCA_041632255.1 Oceanococcus sp.
ATCTCTCCGTCCCGGCCGACCGACTTGCCATTGCTCTCCATATCGAGCTGCTGCAGCCAGTCGGGCAATGGCGCCAGACCGTCGCAATAAGGCACGGTGACCTGACTGTGATAGCCGAGGAAATTGCGGTTCCAGATCGCAATCAGGCCCCACAGCACCGGCAGGTTCCTGTCCAGCGGCGCCTGACCGAAATGGGAATCCATCGCGCCGGCCCCGGCGAGCAGGTCCTCGAAAACTGACCAGCCCAGGGCCAGCGCGATGCTCAGCCCCACGGCGGACCACAGGGAGTAGCGTCCGCCCACCCAGTCCCACATCGTGAAAATCTGCTCGTTCACAATGCCGAAATCGTTGGCCAGTTGCGGCCGTGCGCTGACCGCGATGCACTGGCGCGCGACGTCCCCACCATGCCCGCTCAACCATTCGCGCACCCGCTTGGCGCAGCGCATGGTTTCGTCCGTCGTGAAAGACTTGGACACCACGACGCAGAGGCAGCGGCGCGCATCCAGGCCGGCCAGCAGCCTGTCCAGGTGGGCGGAGTCGAGATTGCCCACGAAGTGTGCGCGCAACGGGCTGTCAGCGCGGTGCAAGGCATGATCGACCAGCCGGGGACCCAGATCGGAACCGCCGATACCGATGTTGATCACATCGGTATACGCCTCACCATCGGCGTTGCAACAACGACCGGAATGGACGGCGTCCACAAAGGCCCGCATCCGGGCACGCTCGCCCCGAATGGCCTCCGCCACCGATGGCGGGGGCGGCTCCGCGCGCAAGGCGCTGTGCCAGGCCGGACGCTGTTCGCTGTTGTTGAGTTCCGCGCCGCCGAGCAGCTGCGTGATGCCCTGTGACAGTCCGCAATCGGCAGCGAGCGCCAGCAGCGCGTCAAGCGCGGACTCATCCAGGCGCTGGCGCGAAAAATCCAGTTGCAGGCCGGCGGCTTCCACCCTCATGGCCTGACGACCTGCCGGATCGCCATCGATCACCGCATCCAGGCGCAGGCTCTGCCAGCGAACGGCTTCCTCGCGAAGCCGCGCAGTGCTCGGCGCGCTGGAGAGATGTGTCATCCGCGCCCCGTCATCACGTTAGCGGCCTCAGGCCGCCTGCACCGGAATGGTGTTGCGGGTGTGTGTCACGTGGTTGTGCTCATCCAGGTAGACCAGCTTCGGCTTGTGGATTTCAGCCTCAGCCGCGCTCATGCCCACGTAGGCGCAGATGATGACCCGATCACCGACCCGGGCCTTGTGCGCAGCCGCGCCATTGACCGAAATGATGCGCGAGCCATTCTCGGCCCGGATCGCATAGGTTTCGAAGCGCTCGCCGTTGCCCAGGTTGTAAATCTGGATCTGCTCGTACTCGCGGATGCCCGCGGCATCCAGAAGATCGCCATCAATTGCACAGGAGCCCTCGTAATCGAGCTCCGCGTGGGTCACGCAGGCGCGGTGCAGTTTGGCTTTCAACAGGGTGACTTGCATGGCAGACCTCTCAAATAATTCTTTGCTTTTCAGCAACTTGCCGTCCCGTTTGCCAATCGGGCCACGGCCAGGGGACCCGCGATTTTAGCGGTGCGCAAGGCGCGCTTCAAGCTTTGGCGCAATTCACGCTCAAGTTGTCGATCAGGCGGGTGCTGCCCAGCCTGGCTGCGGTCAGGATAACAAATTGTTGCGTCGCGTCATCCGGAGCACTCAGATCGGGTTGACGAATCTCGAAAAACTGCGGCTCCAGACCGGCTGTCTTCAGTGCCTGCAAGGCCTGTTCCTCGATTCTGGCGATATCGCGCCGACCGGCCTGCAACGCCCGCGCCGCTTCCTGCAGTTCCCGGTAAATACGGCTCGCCTGCCCCCGCTGCGCCGCGCTCAGGAAGGCATTGCGCGAACTCAGCGCCAGCCCGCTGGCTTCGCGTGCGGTCGGCACACCAACGACCTCCACCGGAAAATGCAGATCGTTCACCATGCGGCGGATGATCGCCAGTTGCTGATAATCCTTCTCCCCGAAAACCGCAATATCGGGCTGCACGATGTGAAACAGCAGGCTGACCACCGTGGTCACGCCTTCGAAGTGACCGTCACGCCAGGCGCCACAAAGCTGGCCCGACAGGCCGGGCACGATCACCTGCGTCAACCCCTCGCGACCGCGCGGATACAGTTCGGCCTCGGACGGCGCAAACAGCAGATCCACGCCCATGGGAGTCAGCCGCGCACGGTCGGCCTCGAGACTGCGCGGGTAGGCGGCGAAGTCCTCGCCGGCGGCGAACTGCAGCGGATTGACGAAAATGCTGACCACGACGCGCTCGGCCCGGCGCCGGGCCTCGGCGACCAGGGCGAGATGCCCGTCGTGCAGGCTGCCCATGGTCGGCACGAAGGCAATGCGGTCTCCGCTGCGGCGCCAGTCGACGAGCTGTCGACGCAGGCCGGCGATGTCGGCGACGATCGGCGGCTCAGCCGCCGAAGGAGTGCTCGACATCGGGATACTCCCCGGATTTGACTGCCTGGACATAGGCCCGGATCGCGGCCTCGACGTCTCCGGTCCCTTCGAGAAAATCGCGGACAAAGCGCGGACGGCGGCCACGGCTGACGCCCAGGATGTCATGCAGCACCAGTATCTGGCCATCGACATCCGGACCGGCGCCGATGCCAATCACCGGCACGCCCGCTGCCTCCGTGATCCGGCGAGCCAGGGAGTTCGGCACGCACTCCAGCAGCAGCATATCGGCACCGGCTTGCTCCAGGATCTTGGCGTCCTCGATCATTTCGGCGGCGACCCGCTCGTCGCGCCCCTGCACCTTGAAGCCGCCCAGCTTGTGAATCAGCTGCGGACGCAGGCCCAGATGACCGCAGACCGGCACCCCGCGCTGGGTCAGGAAGTTGACGATCTCAGCCTGCACCGCCCCGCCTTCCAGCTTGACCATTTTGGCGTAGCCCTGCTGCATCAGGCGCCGCGCATTGAACATGGCCTCGTCCGGCGTCGAAAAACTCAGGAAGGGCATGTCGGCGACCAGGAAGCCGCGTTGCAAACCATGGGCGGTTGCCCGGCAGTGATAAACGATGTCGTCGACGCTGACCGCCACGGTACTGGGCTGACCATGAATCACCATGCCCAGGGAATCACCGACCAGCACCCATTCCACGCCCGCGGAATCCTCCAGCTTGGCGAAGCTGGCGTCATAGGCGGTCAGGCAGGCGATTTTCTCGCCGTCCTCGCGCATGCGCGCGAAATCCTGCAGCGTCAGCGGCTGGACACTGCCGTCGGCGGTGGATGGATACATGCAATCGTCAGTCGATCAAGGGGTCGCTCATGATACAGGGCTTGACCCGAAGCATGTGCGACGAGCACCTGCAGGGGTCATTCGCGCCAGCGGGACAAGGGCTGATCGGTCAGGCGCCGTAGCAGGACCGCGACCGGGGCAAGGCCCGGCGCGGTGAAAGCGCCTGCCAGATCTGCCCAGGGCTGCAGGACGAAACGGCGGCTGGCGAGTTCCGGATGCGGCAGGCACAGGTTCGGCCGGGCAATGGTATGACTGCCGCAACTCAACAGATCCAGGTCCAGCGGCCGGGGCTGCCAGCGTCGCTCGGCCCGGCGCTCCCGGCCATGCGCCCGTTCGATATCCAGCAGGCAGGACAGCAGGGCTTCCGGGTCCAGCGGACTGCGCAAGGCGGCCACGGCATTGCAGTAATCGGGCTGGGGCCGGGCATCCCCGGGCGGTGTCAGGGCGGCGCTGCGATAGAAGGGCGATACGGCCAGCAGCTCGCAGTCCGGCAACCGTCCCAGCGCCTGCAAGGCCGAACGCAACTGCCGCGGCGGCTCGTCCAGATTGCTGCCCAGGCCGACAAAGCTGAGCGGCGCCAGCATTCAGCGCTTGCGTCGCCGCCGCCGACGTCGCCCGCCGCCACCCTCCTGGGGCGGTGCGCTCTGCGCCATCTCCTGACGCTCTTCATCACCAACTTCCTGAAAGCGGGTCCACCAGTCGGCCAGCTCCTGGGGCGCGTCGCCCGCCTCCGCCCGCAGCAGCAGGAAATCGTAGGCGGCGCGGAAACGCTTGTGCTCCATCAGGCGGAAAGGGCGCTTGCCGCGACGAGCCTCGAAACGCACCTGCATGTGCCAGATGTCGGCCTGCATCCCGGAAAAACGTCGTGGAATCGACACCCGGCTGGCCTGCTCGCTCATCACCTGGTCACAGGCGGCCGCCAGTGCCTGAGCGCGTGGCATGCCCTGCGCGCTCAGGGCCTGGGCGCGCACCTCGACCGGCAACCAGAAAAAGGCCGCGAACAGAAAGCCAGGGGTTACCGACTTGTCTGCACGCACCCGCTCGGCGGTACTGCGCAGGGCCAGACGGATCAGGCGCTCGGCCAGTTCTCCCGCGTCGCTGTCCAGTCCGTCGGCGACCTGCGGGAACATCTGCTCGAACAGGCCATAGTGCTGCAGCCCGTCGAAATTGGCCTCGGCATCCGCATTGAGGAACAGCTTGAGGCATTCATCGAACAGGCGCGCCGGCGGCACATCAACGAGCAGATGCTTGAACTCATGAATCGGAGCGCAGGCGGATTCGTCAATCGTGAAACCCAGCTTGCTGGCGAAGCGCACCGCCCGCAGCATGCGCACGGGATCTTCCCGGTAACGTGTTGCCGGATCCCCGATCAGCCGAAGGCGTCGGGCTTTCAGGTCTTCGATGCCTCCGACGTAGTCCACCACGGCGAAATCGCGGATGTCGTAATACAGGGCATTGACGGTGAAGTCGCGCCGGAAGGCATCCTCTTCGAGGCTGCCGTAGACGTTGTCACGCAGGATGCGCCCGCTGTCATCCAGCAGGTGGGCGGCATCACCCCCGGCAGGGGCTTCCTGGTCGCCCTCACCCGGGTCATCGTCTTCAAGATCGCTTTCGTCGGGAGTCCGCGGCGCCGAGCGGAAGGTCGCCACTTCGATGACTTCCGGCCCCAGACGCACATGGGCGAGACGAAATCGCCGGCCGATCAGCCGGCTGCGCTTGAACACCGCTTTGACCTCTTCCGGCAGCGCATTGGTCGCCACATCGAAATCTTTCGGGTCCAGCCCGAGCAGCAGATCGCGCACGCTGCCACCGACCAGCAAGGCGTCGTAACCGGCGTCCTTCAGGCCGTATAGGGTATGCAGGGCCGCGCGGCTGAGCCGCGAGCGCGAGATGTTGTGATCCGCCCGTGGGATGCGAACTGGCGTCGTAATCGATAGTCTCCGCAAACGAAAGAACCCCTGTAGAGGGGTTCCAGTAAGCGGAATTATAGGCCAACAGGCCGCGTGGGCGAGGCTGCGCGCCGCCGGCTAGAACAATTCGACCGATCCCGAATCCATGCTTTGCTGCTCGGCGGGCTTGTGCGGCCGCTGCTGCCAGTTCTGCTGCTTGGGTTCGATGCGCTCCTTGACCTGGGCCAACCGGGCCTGCTGATGCGGCCGCAGCCGTTCACCTTCGGCTGGCAGACCGTGGCGCAGGCTGCTGGCCTCGTGACCCATGTCGGCAAGCCGCTCCAGATGGCTGAACGCGGCATTCACCGCCTGGGTGGTGATATCCCCGAACTGCAGGGAACGGATCGCCTTGTTCACTGCCTGCGCGATGCGCTCGCCGCAGGCGGACACCTGGCCGATGCCCTGGGCCAGCGCCTGGTTCAGTTCCTCGGACTGACCCACCAGACGCTCCACCTTGCTCTGCGCGTCCTCACTGGCGGCCAGATCCCGCGCAGCCATCTCCTTGACTGCCGAACGGACCTTGGCCATGGCCTCGCGCGAATCATGCACCCGCTTGCGAATCTGGTCATTGAAGCTGGTCGAGCGTTCGGACAGGCTGCGCACCTCCTCCGCCACCACCGCGAAGCCGCGGCCTGCATCACCGGCACGGGCCGCCTCGATGGCTGCATTGAGCGCCAGCAGATTGGTCTGGTCAGCGATGGACTTGACGTCTTCCAGCAGTTCGAAGATGGCGTCCAGATGCGTCGCCATGTCGTCGATGCGCTCAACATTCTGTGCACTGTGCGCGGATTCCTCGGCCAGCACCCCGACCAGCTGGCTCATCAGATCACCGGCGCGGGACGTGAAACCCCGCAGGTCCAGGGTGCCCCTGTCGTCGCCTTCATCCACGATGCGCCGCATCTCCGATTCCTGCACGGTGGAATGCTGCTGGATTTCGTCAAAACTCGCGCTGATGTCGGCCACCGCCTCGGCAACCAGGTCGTGCACCCGCTGCATGTCCGTGCGCAGGGCGCTGATCTCGCCCTGTGCCATGGACTGCACATCTTCCAGCAGTTGCTTGTAATGCTGGGCATCGGGGTCGTCCTCCGGATGGCCCACCGCGTGCACATTCAATTTCCCGCTCTGAATTGCCCAGATCACATGAGCCCAGCTCGCGATCATCAGAGCGCCCAGGCCCCACAGCAGCACCGGGTGAACCGGCGCAACGGCAGTCACGAATTGCGCGGCCGTTGCCAGCAGCGGCAGCAGCAGGGGTTTGAAATCAGCTTTCATGGCGAGCTTTCTCCGTTTCCAATCTCATCGGCATGCGGCCGTGAGCCTTGATCCTTCGCGGGCGAATTTTTCAATCCAGTCAGGCACCTCGTTGAGCGATGCCACTTTCATGGCCGCATCCAGCTTGACCGCGGCCCCGGGCATGCCCCACACCACACTGCTGGCTTCGTCCTGCGCCAGGGTGAAGCATCCGGCCTCACGCATCGTCTTGAGGCCTCGCGCACCGTCCATGCCCATACCGGTGAGCAGGAAGCCGCTGGCGTTCGCCCCGCAGTTTTCGGCCACCGAGTTGAAAAGAACGTCGACGCTGGGACGGTGGCGGTTGACTGGCGGCGTACGGCTCACCCGGCAGTGCCAGCGCGCGCCACTGCGTCGCACCTCCAGATGGTCATCGCCGGGTGCCACATAGGCATGCCCGGGGCGAATTTCCTGTCCATCCTCGGCCTCGCAGACCGCCAGCGCCGAATGCCGATTCAGCCGGTCGGCGAAGGGCTGGCTGAAGGCCGGCGGAATGTGCTGGGCGATGACCACCGCCGGGCAATCGGCCGACAGCTGCTCCAGGACCGCACGAATCGCCTCGGTGCCCCCGGTGGACGCGCCGATGGCGATCAGGCGATCTGTCGTGGCGAAGCGCAGCCCCAGCGGCGGGCGGGGCCGCTGCGCCTCGCCAGCCGCCCGCACCCGGGGGTTGCTGCGCGCCGCGACCCGCAGCTTCTCGCGCAATTCCGCCGCGCTGCCAGCCAGGCCCTGGGATACACCCACGGCCGGCTTGGCGACGAAATCCACCGCACCCAGCTCCAGCGCCTGCAGGGTGATTTCCGCGCCCTTCTGGGTCAGGGACGACACCATGACGACCGGCATGGGCCGCAGACGCATCAGATTTTCGAGAAACTTCAGTCCGTCCATCCGGGGCATCTCGACGTCCAGGGTCAGCACGTCGGGATGCAGCACCTTGATTTTCTCGCGGGCCACGTAGGGATCCGGCGCGGTCCCCACGACCTCGAAATCGGGGTCCTCGGCAATGAGATCCGTGAGCAACTGGCGCACCAGCGCGGAGTCATCCACAACCAGGACTTTGATGCGGCTCACGAGAACAGCTCCACATCGCCCTCGGCGTGAGCGGCCTGATCCTCGAGCGCTTCCTCGGCCCGCTGCACGGCCTGCGCCTCGGTAAAGGGCAGAACGCGCAGCATCACCTGCCCCGTGTGGGGGAAGTAATGAACCCGCCTGGGCTGCACGCCGCCCAGGTCCGCGGCCAGCACCCGGATACCTTCGCGCTCGAGGTACTCCAGGACGAACTCCGAGTTGCTGCTGCCCACGCGGCTGTTCTTCATGAGGCGCACGACGTTGGCGCCGCCAAAAACCTTGGCGACCAGCGCTCCGCGCCGGGCGCCCAGCTTGAGCAGGCTATTGATCAGCAGTTCCATGGCGAAATTGCCGTAGCGCGCCGCGGCGAATTTGTCCTGCTCGGCGGCATGCGGCAGCAGGAAGTGATTGAGCCCGCCGATCTTGCGCTCCGGATCGCGAATGCAGGCCGAGACACAGGAGCCCAGCAACGTGACCAGCATCAACTGCTCAGGCGTGGCGAAATATTCCCCGGGCGCGATCTTGATCGCCTCGGCCTGAAATGTCCGGTCGAAATAGCGGTGGCTGGCGGTACCCAATCCCACCCCCTCGCTTGGCGACGCGTACCCTTGGAAATCGAACTGTGGCATCGCGCTCACGCGCCGGCCCTGCGATAGACGGTCCGACCCAGCCCTTTGAGCAGGTCTTCACAGTGATACAGACTCTCCGAGTGCCCGGTGATGAACAGCGACTCCTCATGCATGTGGGCGACGAGACGCTCGATCAGGCGGCGCTGGGTGGGCTTGTCAAAGTAGATCATGACGTTGCGGCAGAAAATCACATCGAAGCGGCCTTCCACCGGCCAGGGTTCGGCCTTGAGGTTGATCTGCTCGAAACGCACCCGTCGCTGCAACTCCGGCCTCACCCTCACCCAGCCTTCGCGCGGACCGGTGCCGCGCTGGAAGAAGCGGCGCAGTCGCGCCTGACTCAGACCCTTGACGCTCTCGGACCTGTAGATGCCGGCGGCAGCCCGCTCCAGCACGCTGGTATCAATATCGCTGGCCAGGATGTCGACTTCCCGGGGCCCCTCGCGACCGACCTCCTCCGCCACCATGGCGATCGAATAGGGCTCCTCGCCGGTTGATGAGGCCGTGCACCAGATGCGGAACTTGGCCTTTCCCTTCGCGGCCCTGAGACTGTCCGCCAGGGTGTCGAAATGATGCGCCTCACGGAAAAACGAGGTCAGATTGGTAGTCAGCGCATTGGTGAAAAACTGCCACTCACCTGCGGCAGGATCGTTCAGGCGCGCCAGGTAATCGGGAAAACTCTCAACCCGCAGTTCACGCATGCGGCGGGACAGCCGGCTGACAACCATGGCCCGCTTGCTGTCGCCGAGGCGGATGCCCACCCGGTCGTGAATCAGGTGCCGCACCTGATCGAAATCCTGATCACTGAGTTGGGCGAGTTGCACGATCGTCTTC
>JBFKIN010000096.1:0-9028 GCA_041632255.1 Oceanococcus sp.
CGTACGACTTGTCGACCAGCAGTTCCGCGAACATGCGCGGGAAGATGACGTGCCCATCCACCAGCTGATGGTGAGCCAGGAACACATTGCCGCCTGGATCGAGGAGGGCTGCGCGGTGGTCATCCTGATCAGCACCTACCGCATGGATGGCCGCAAGGCGCCGCACTGGGTCACCGTCTCCGGCATCGACAGCGAGTGCCTCTATGTCCATGACCCGGACCCGGAAAAGGACAAACAGGATGCCCTGGACTGTCAGTACATGCCGATCGCCCGGGAGGACTTTGACCGCATGAGCAGCTTCGGCAAGGAGAAGCTGCGCGCCTGCGTCGTGTTGCGGCGGATCCGCAAAGGCTGAATCCCGCCGACGGCCGCCATCCGGTCTGCGAAGAGGAACCGGGCCGGGATCAGTGCTGAACCGGGCTTCCCGGCGCGCTGCCTGAAGCGCCCCCGGGACGGACCCAGTGCAACTGCTGGTTCACCGCCTGGCCGGCCGCCAGATCCAGATGCTGTTCACTCATCACCTGCAGCTGGTCGGAGGAATCGATGGCGACCGCCATGGCCAGGGCGGACCGCGCATGCGCTGCATCCACGAACTCATGCAGGGCGTCCGCACTGGTCATGCTGTGATCACCCAGACCCGCGCGAGCCGACGGCTTCAGGCGCAGTTGCTGGAAAGGAATATCAACCGCGGTGATGGCGGTCTTGAAACGCAGGATTTCAGTATCCAGCGCGATCTGGAACCCCATCACCCGCAACCTTGCAATGACCTCCAGACAGGCCACGGGCTGGGCCACGACATCCTCGTGCCGGACCTCGAACACGATCTGATCCGGCTCCAGCCAGTGACTCGAGATGCATTTGCGAGCCAGGTCCGGAAAAGCCCGGTCGGCGAGCACCGCCGCCTCGAGCGCGAAGGACATCCACATATCCGGATCGCTGTCCTGCCAGGACAGGTGCAGCCGTCCCGCGCTGGCCAGGGTGGACAGCATCAGCTCCCGCTGCAGACGGAACTGCCGCGCCACGGAGATGATGCTGGACGTCGAGTGGACACGCTGACCCCAGCTGGATTCCACTTCCAGCCCACCGAGCGCACCGTCAGCCAGCCTCATGATCGGGCTGGGCTCACAGGAACTTTCACCGTCCTGCAGCCAGTTCAGGAAACCTTCGCGACCGCCGGGAATGGCCTGCTCCCCCGCCTGCACATAGCGTTGCCGCAAGGCGCTGATGACAGGCTCCAGGCTCGCCAGACTTACCGGTTTCTCCAGCGCACCGATGATGTCGAGGCCACGCAGCTTCGCAGCATGGAAGGCGATGCTCAGGGTCGACTCGTCCAGACCGCTGATGATCAGGATGGGCAGCTTGCGATGCTCCGGCAGCGCCGACATCAGCGCGACACCGTCGACCTCGGGCATCCGCAGATCGCTGATCAGCAGATTGATCGACGGATCGCGCTCCAGGGTCTCGAGGGCCGCGCGGCCACTGTTGACGGGATAGAAACGCTCGACCTCCAGCTTTTCCAGCAGCGCACAGACCAGCAGGCGGCTGGCCGGATCATCATCGACCACCAGCGCGCGGATCGGCGAGGTCATCTCAATGCCCTCCGCCGGGCGCAAGACCGGCACGGCTCCCGTTACCGGACATGCGGGCCGCGCCGCGACTACGCTTCAGTGACCGCAGCATGTGACCGACCCTTTCCGGTGCGGCCTGATTTGGCCCCGCCGCCGCTGGCCTGACGTTTGGGCGCCTCGGCCCTGGCCTGGCCCGAGCGCTCCTTGCCCTCTTGAGCAGCAGGCTGCTCAATTCCGCAAGCGCCTCACCGGTGTACACCGCAATGCGCTGCATGTGGGGCAGGCTGTCACGGCAGCCGGTAAACCCGAAATTCAGCGTGCCGGCATAGGACAGGCAGGTGATGTTCAGCGCGCCGCCATGCGCAATCAGGGACACCGGATACATGGCCTCGAGCCGCGCGCCATTGAAGTAGAGCGGCTCCCGCGGCCCCGGAACATTGGAGATCGTGATATTGAATACCGGACGGGCACGCCCGCCGACCCCGCTCAGCAGCTGCAGGATGTACGGCGCCATCACCACCAGCGTGTACTGCTGCATCGCCGCCTTGGGCAGCGACTGCAGATGCTCCTTGGCCCGCTCGGTTGAGGACTTGATCGCGTCCAGCCGCCGCAACGGGTCTGCGATATCCGTGCCCAGGTTCGCCATGATGAAGCTGATCGCGTTGCCCGTGCCCTGATCATCCGCCGGCCGTACATTGACCGGAATGCCCGCGGTCAGCGGCCGCCCCGGCAGCGCGTTCGCCTCCTTGAGGAAACGGCGCAAGGACGTGCTGCAGATGTACAGCACGATATCGTTGAGCGTGCAGTCGGCAGCCCGGGCCAGCGCCTTGATCTGATCCAGGTCGTACTGCTGGGTCGCGAAACGGCGCGCCCCGCCCTTGACCCGGCCATTGAGCAAGGACTTCGGCGCCTGGAAAGGGGCGATGAACGGATCCTGCTTGTGCCGCCCCTTGCGCACCAGACCTGCCAGCCCGCGCAGCAGCGCCGCGCTGGTGTTGCCCTGCAGGCGCAGGCCATCCAGCATGCCCTGCCAGGGGCTGGTATTTTCCAGCGTACGCTCGCCGGCCTTGCTCTGACGCGGCGCATGGCCAATCGACCACGGGGCCGGCAGGTCGCGGCGGCTCGGATCGGTCGAATACACCCGTTCCATCAGCCGTGCGCCACTGACCCCGTCGATCAGCGAATGGTGCATCTTGGTGTACAGCGCCACGCGGCCACCTTCGAGACCCTCGATCAGATGGGCCTCCCACAGCGGACGCCGGAAATCCATCTGGGTACTGTGCAGGCGCGAGATCAGACGCCCCAGCTCCCGCTCCCCGCCCGGCCGCGGCAGGGCCGAATGGCGGAAGTGGTATTCCATGTCGATGTCGTGGTCCTCGACCCATTTGGGCATCGCCCGGCCGAGCACCCCGTCCCGCAACTTCAGGTTCCAGGGCGCCACCACGGTGGTGGATGCCCGTGCCCGCTCGACGAGCTGCTCCACGAAATCCTCACCCGCATCCTCGGGCAGCGAAAAGATCGACAGATTGCCGACCTGCATTGGCGTGTCACGTGACTCGACATAGAGCCACGACGCATCCATTGGCGTGAGCTTTTTCAAGCGGTCTCCCTCCCCCTGTCCCGCCGTTCGTTCATCATGGAAGGAAACGGCAACGGACGCAACGACCTTTCCTCCCCGGGCGCGGATTTGTCCCAGATTCTCTCTGTTACCTCGACCTCATCGCGAACACGGGCGCCAAACCCCCGATTGGCTTGATTAACACCAGGCCGGAGCACCCGGCCCACTCACTCGATGTTCTGCACCTGAACAACGACCACGTGGTGAAATCCTTATACATCGCGACTTCGTCCGGACTGAGACAAGTTTGCGACAAGACTCGCTACAAATTCAGTCTGTTCATCCGATCCTTGGCTGCATCTGCCTGGTCAGATTTTCGGGTTCCAGCCCGTCTCCACGGACGGTTTGAAAACGGCTGAAAACTTCAAATCGTGCTTGGTGGAATTCCCAGGATTTCGTGGACACTGTCACTCGATCCGTCAGAGAGCCCGCGGTGCGAATTGCCCAGAAGGAAGGAATGCAGTGCGGTTCGGCGCAAGTACGAATTCATCAAAGCCAATCAGGGTGAGCACAAGGTCAGGACGATGTGTCGCCTGCCTGGTGTGGCACGCAGCGGCTATGACGCATGGCTTACGGATCCCATTTCAGACCGCGCCAAAGAGGATGCTCGTTTGCTGAGATTGATCCAAGCTTCGTTCAAAGCCAGTCAGGGCGTGTACGGCGCCCCTCGCGTGTTCCTGGACTTGAGGGAGGCCGGTGAAACCTGCAGCAAGCAATGTGTTGCCAGGCGCATGCGGGAAAACGGCATGCGCGCGCATGCAGGGTATGGAACGCCGCGGCAGGTAGCCGGAAAGCCCGCCGAGCTCACCCCATGGTCGGTCAAGCGGCACGTCGACCTGTCGTATCCCGACCGGATAGGGGTGACCGACATCACCCATACCCACACCTGGGAGGGGTGGCTCGACGTGGCCGTCGTCCTGGATCTGACCTCCAGAAAGGTCATCGGCTGGGCTGCGCGTCAGGCAATTCATCGCGAGCTTGCGCTCGAAGACGTATCAGACTACATCGACGCGTTCTGCAATCGAGTCCGTCGACATCCACATCCGGGCGGTGTCAGCCCGGATGACTGTGAGGCCGCCGCCAGGCGGCCTCAAGCCGGTGTCCACTGAACCCTGGGAACTCCAAGCCGTGGACTGGCTTCTCCGACATTCAGCTAGGGCCTGCGATGGGCTTTGAGCGCGCCCGCCAGCTGCTGGGAATCCATTTGCTCCAACGCATACAGCATGGTCATTCCGACCGGTTTCAACTCACCTGGGCTTTTCGGCGCCTGGGTTGAAAAAGGGTTGTCCAGCAGCACGGCGGTGATGCTGTGCAACTGCTCGCGGCCATTGCCCACGTGAGCGCCTTCGGCAAGCAGTTTTTTGTCTTGTAGGAGCAATATCCATCCTTCTTCGGGGGGCCTGCCGGGACTGTTGTCGTGAATTTCCACACGGTAGCTGGAGGCTCTCAAGGTGTCGGGGTTTCCCTGCACACCATTGCCCCGTTCCGTTGCGAGCTGGTAGCGCACGCCCTCGGGACAGGTCACGCCGAGCACGAAATCAAAGGCATGTAATGCGGCTCGGGATGATGCGGGAAGCCTGAAATTCAGGGCCAGATCCTGGGATGTGCGTATCGAGCACTGCGCCAGTGAGCTGTAGACCTCCTCGGCAATGGCGCTGGTCAAGGGCGGCAGCTCGTCCGCAGCCGGCGACGACACAATCAGTCCGGACGGCGTCAGCTGATGGCCCAGGCGCGAGACCGCGTTGTCCAGGCGCTGCGGCAGGGGAGTGCGCGGAACGGAAGTGCCGCTCAAGGCGCCAGGTGCCGAAACACCGGGCGCTGTGGTCATGACCTGGAGGCCGCGTTGCGGTCCGCCAAGACGGTTCGACAACGTTGGCATCGCGTTGGCGGGTATCGCAGTTTGCGGCAGGGCGGGCGCGACCGTCTCCGCCACTCGTGTCGGGTCGGAACTGAGCGCCTGCAAGCTACAGGCCAGAAGCATCGGGCCAGCCAGCACACAGGCAAGATCTTTCATCAGTTGTCTCCTAATGCATCGACGAGTTTGAGCGTTCCGTCCTCAGCATCCAGCCGCAACATCGGGATGCCGTCGGGCAATGCAGGGACGCGAACCGCGTAACTGTGGCCATTGATCTGCAAGCGGTTGATATTGCTGTTGGCGTTGGTGATATAGGCGCCGACACCCGGTATGTAAGCATAGCTGCGTCCGTTGAAAGTGAACTCGCCGCGGGGCGGATCCTCGTCCAGCTGCAGCAGGAAGCCGCGCAGATTGCGGGCCAGGGACAGGGCTGCCTTCTGTCCAGGGTAGACCGCCATGACGGCCGAGCCGAACGCGCCGCGCTGCTCGGCGGGCAAGGTATCTTCATCCACCAGCACTTCCTGGTCACGAAAGGCCGGCACAGCGAATACTGCGCGGCCGTTGCCGTCGGTCACGCGCTCGTCGATACGACTTTGTAGCCGGATGCCGGGCACGCCCGTGTCGATGACACCGTAGCCGGAAAATTTGTCGAGCCAGGGCACGCTGTAAAGGCGCCAGCCGTCCTGTGCCAGGGCGCCGCTCATGCCGAGACTGTTTCGGGTCAGGGTGTCGCTAAACCGGCCAATGTAGTCGAAACTCAGCGGGCGCGGCGTGTAGAACAGCCGCGCCTCGCCGAACTCATTGCGCTCGTCGGTCAACAGATCGCGCCGTTGCTGGATATTGCCCTGGTAGAGCAGGCTGCGGTCCATGAGCCGGCCGCTCAGTTCAACCGCGCTCAGTGAGGACTCCACAGTTTCCAGGTGGCGCGCCTGCGCCGTGGCCTGTACCCGCGGGCTCCAGGACAGCTGGGCGCCAAAAACTGGCTCCCGACCTTCAAACTTGGTCGCCGACGCGCTGACGAAGAAGGACCAGCCCAGGGCGAAGCCGGTCGACGCGGTATATCCGCGCAGATCCTCCCCATCGCTGAGGGCCGAGCCGGACACCGAGAACCGGCGCCAGTTGAACGACGCAGAACCTCGGTACAGGTTGCTTCTGGGCTGCATGGCCCCCAGCACACGGTATTCATCGGAGTAACTCGCATCCGCGCTGAGAACCACACTCCAGGCCAGGCCGCGCCAGCCGATGTCATACGTCAGGCGTGCGTTGTAGCCTGTTTCCTTCTGGTCACCGGCTTCATTCGCATCTGCCTGCTGTCGAGATCCAGCGCGCTCGACGGCGCCCGCTCCGATCAGAAAATTGCCCACCGGGCTGCTGAAACTGGCGGCCAGGGAAGCCAGGCCAAAACGCTCGGCCTCATCCACCGCGTCCTGCGCCCACTGCAGATGGCCTTCCAGCGTCAGCCATCTCAGCAGGCCGCGCCGGTAGGTGCCGCTGACGCTCCAGCCCTCATAGCCATCGTCCGCGGTCCGCAGCATCCCGGCCTCAAGGGAAAAATCGCTCAGGCCCGGGCGCAGCAGCGCGGGGCTCCCGAACAGCCGCGTCCGAATGACCTGTTCGTCACCAGCCGCATCCCGGACGATGATCTCGACCTCCGGCCCGAAAAAGGAGCCGGTTTCGATGTCGCGGAGCTCGAATTGCCCGCTGCCCACCGATTGCTGGAACTGGCGTTGACCGTCGACATACAGATCGACCACGGCCGGTAGCTGGGTGGCGCCGCTGAACTCGAAGCCCGGCGTGGTGATGAATCCCGGCTGGGTGCCGAACTCTCGGGAATACTGCAGGCCTGCGATGCGGCTGGCCGAACCGAACTGACCCGGCTGTGCGAAGGTTTCACCGAGCGTGAGTCGCGACATGCTTGAGCGGAAATAGCGGTCCAGCGTGATATCGCCGCGCCGGTTCTCGCCCTCGGTGCTGGCAAAGCCGCTGGCGCGCAGGGAACCCACCGGCCCCAGCGACAGGCCAAGCTCCAGCTCGGCAAAACCCGTCTGCGTGTCGGTCCATGACAGGTCTTCCTGCTCACGCCGTTCGTCCACCGCCCTGAGCCGGTAATTCAGAAAGGCGCCGGGGCGTTGATCCAGCTCCGCCCGCAAGATCGGCAGATCGCGCGTGTTCGAGCCAATAATGACCGAGCGCATGAGCTCGGGATGCAGCCGCAGCTCGGCCACATCAGGCTCCTGCGTGGCGATCAACTGGCCCAGCGATGACAGCGCGATGCAGTCCTGGCAACCCTCGGTGCTTTTGCGTGGCAGGCGACCCAGCGCGGTGTCATCGAAAGCACCCGTGGGCAGCTCCAGCGGGCTGAGCAACTCATCCGGCCGGCCATCCACCTCATGCGGGAACAGCGCCACGGTGCGCGCCGGGCTGCCGCCGATACGCAGACGCAGGAGGCGAAACTCGGCCTGATGCTTGCCATTGCCGTTTCCGTTCCAGGCGGCAGCCGGCTGGCTGCTGGCGGGCAGGCTCCAGGCCATGATCAGCATTGCGGCGGCAGCCCCGGCCAGGGCTGTGAAACCGGGGCGCGTGCACTCGGGATGAGGAACTGACCGCATCGATCAGTCCAGGTCGAGCGTCACCCAGCCCAGCGAACGGACCCTGAGATGCAGGGGGCCTTCGCTGCCTCGTCCCACGTCGATGGCCTTTTCGCTGTCGGGGTAGATGAAGTCCCTGAGCCGTCCGCCTTCGCCCTGCGCCCAGCGGTACTCGCTGATGCTTGCCGGCGCGCGGCCGGCATTGTGAAGGCGGAGCCGGACGGTAGAGTCCCGCTCGATTGTCACGATCCGCAGGTCCGGCTTGGCCGCACCTGAATAGACCAGCACGGGCAGGTTGTAACCCAGCCCCAGCCTCAATTGGTTGGGGGCCTGAGCCTGGCTGTCCGGCGGACGGAAACCGACCGCCAGCCGGTAATAGACAGGCGCCTCGGCGGCCTGGCCCCGCCAGAGCACGCGAAAGATTTGCGTCTCTCCCGCCGGCACGGTGATCTGCTGTGGGTAGATCAGCGCGCGATAGGCAGGCTCGGGTGACATGCCCCGGTCCTCATCGCCCGCCCGTTTCGGATCCCAGGGATGCAGAGCGGCGCGAAACATCAGGGGCTGGTCAGTTTCGTTGAACACACGAAACTCCGCCTCACGCTCGGGCAGGCTGATTTCAATGCGGGAAGGCTCGTACCGCACACCACCGATGGCGGTGGACGGTGCCAGCGCGACAAAGGCGGCAAGGCCCAGCGCAAGCAGCGCAGGGCGGGGAGGGTGAGTCATGGGATGGGAGAACCTGCGGGCAAGCCTGGCAAAAGGCAGGGCACGAAACAAGGCATGCGCTGGCGTTTGACAGGCAGTCAGCCAAGGCAGGCGGAGCCGAAGGCCCCGCCCGCAGAAGTCACCCGCCGGCACCGCGCGAGGCGCGCAGTCCGGCGGGGCTCGGCGCTCAGGCCGAGGACAGGCTATTCCTGTACGTCTTTAAACCAGATGTACAGCTCGTAGTCGTAGCCCACAGGATAATGCATCACCCTGCCGGGATAGGCGGGTCCAGCAGTGGTGCCCTGTTGGCCGAACGCTTCCGGATCCAGCTGGAAGGGGTTGGTGACCCCGTGCAAATTGGCCGTCAGGGTATTGTCACCCTGTGCCAGAATTGCTTCTTGGAAAACGCTACCGCCGACGCGCATGTTGACCTGGGCACGGCTGATGCCCAGCAGTCGCGCCTCCTCCGCGGTCAGGTTCGTGATCGCCTCGGGGCTGAGCGGACCCGGCGCATCGTTGATCAGCACCTGATAGGACGTGAAATGGCCGTTTGCGCTGGTGGACAGGGTGTACTTGGCCGGGTCAGCGGTTCCGCATTCCACAGTGATTGTGTCTGTATCTGTCGGCGCAGTCCCTCCGGCAGTGCCTGCAAACGTGAATGCCACTGCTGTCGTGGTGTCAGCGAACGCGCAGA
>JBFKIN010000097.1:0-8917 GCA_041632255.1 Oceanococcus sp.
CAGGACCAGGGCGTGGAACCACAGGTCCGCCATCTCGTAAATCAGTTTGTCCTGCGCTTCGCCATGCCCGGCCAGGATGGTCTCCACCGCCTCCTCGCCCAGCTTCTGCAGGATCTTCTCGCGCCCCTTCGCATACAGGCTTGCGGCGTAGGAACTGTCCGCAGCGGCCGATTTGCGCTGCTCCAGCAACTGCGCCAGCGCGGACAGGGTGCTGCCCGCCGGTGTCTGCGCCTCCTCCCAGACCGATCCGGCCGCCCGGCGATAGAAGCAGCTTGTGGCACCGGTGTGACAGGCGGGACCGGCCGGTTCGACCAGCACAAGCAGACTGTCGCCGTCGCAGTCCAGGCGGATATCGTGCACCCGCTGACTGTTGCCGGAGGTTTCGCCCTTGACCCAGAGCTGCTTGCGCGAGCGGGACCAGAAGGTCGCCACCCCGGTGTCCAGAGTCTGCTGCAGCGCCTGCGCATTCATCCATGCCTGCATCAGGACGGTACCGTCGATGCGATCCTGCACGATAGCCACGACCAGACCCTGCTCGTTGAAGCGGACCGCCTCGAGCAGGCCTTCCGCTGCGCCCGGTGCACTCAAAGCCGCACCTCGATGCCGCATTCGGCCAGGTAGCGCTTGGCGTCGTTCACGGTGTACTCGCCATAGTGGAAGATCGACGCCGCCAGCACCGCGTCGGCGCCGCCCTCCTTGAGGCCGGCCTCCAGGTGCTCCAGCTTGCCGACCCCGCCCGATGCGATCACCGGCACTTCCACCGCGTCGGAGATCGCGCGGGTCAGCTCCAGGTCGAAGCCTTCCTTGGTGCCGTCCCGGTCCATGCTGGTCAGCAGCAGCTCGCCAGCACCCATTTCGACCATCTTCACCGCCCATTCAACGGCGTCCAGACCGGTGTCCTTGCGGCCACCATGGGTGAACACATGCCAGCCCGGCGCCTCCTTGCGCTTGGTCACGCGCTTCGCGTCGATGGCGACGACGATGCACTGGCGCCCGAAACGATCGGCCGCATCGGCGACAAGTTGCGGCTCGGCCACGGCGGCGGTATTGATGGAAACCTTGTCGGCACCACAGCGCAGCAGCCGACGCACGTCATTGCAGCTGCGCACCCCCCCGCCCACCGTGAGCGGGATGGTGATCTCGCTGGCCACCTGCTCGACAATCGGAAAGAGGGTTTCGCGCGCTTCGGCACTGGCGGTGATGTCCAGGAACACCAGTTCGTCCGCCTGCTGGGCATCGTAGCGCCGGGCGACCTCGACCGGATCGCCGGCATCGCGGATTTCCAGGAACTTCACGCCCTTGACCACACGGCCCCGGTCGATGTCCAGGCAGGGAATGATGCGCTTGGCCAGGGGCATGCGAAATCCTACTGCGGGTTCAGTTCGTCGACACGAGCCTGACAGAGCTTCAGGTCCAGGTCGCCTTCGTACAAGGCGCGCCCGATGATGGCGCCCATGACGCCATCCTCCTCGAGGCCGCAGATCGCGTCGATGTCCTGCATGCGACTCACCCCGCCGGACAGGATCACCGGAATCGCGATCTGGCTGGCCAGCGCGCGGGTCGACTCCAGGCCGATACCCTGCATCATCCCGTCCTTGCTGATGTCGGTGTAGATGATGGCTTCGACACCGTCACTTTCGAAGTGTTGCGCCAGATCGATCACGTCATGCTGGGACAGCTTGGACCAGCCGTCGATGGCGACCTTGCCGTCCTTGGCGTCCAGGCCAACGATGATGTGGCTGGGGAACTCCACGCAGAGATCGCCGACGAAGTGCGGCGCGGTCACGGCCCGGGTGCCAAGCACGACGTATTGCACGCCGGAGTCGAGGTAAGCCTCCACCGTCTCTTCGTCCCGGATGCCGCCGCCCACCTGCACGGGCACGCCGTTGGCGGCATCACAGATGCGGCGGACCACCTGGGCATTGGTCGGCTCGCCCTGGATCGCGCCGTCCAGGTCCACCACGTGGATCCGCCGGGCGCCCTGTTCGACCCAGCGGGCCGCCACTTCAGCGGGATCGTCAGAGAATACGGTCACGTCGTCCATGCGGCCCTGCCGCAGGCGGACACACTTGCCGTCCTTGATATCAATCGCGGGTATCAACAGCATCAGGCTTCGCCATCCCAGTTCGCAAAATTGACCAGCAGCTGCATCCCGGCGGACTGGCTTTTTTCAGGATGAAACTGCGTGGCGAACACCCCCTTGCGCAACAGCATGGAACAGAAGCGCTCGCCAAAGTATTCGGTGGTGCCCAGCACGTGATCTTCGTTCAGGGGCCGGGCGTAATAGCTGTGCACGAAATAGAACCAGGTGTCGGGCTCGACGTTGCGCAACAGCGGGTGGTCGCGAAGAAAACTGACCCGGTTCCAGCCCATGTGCGGAATCTTGCGCCGCTCGCTGCCGCGGCTCATCGGCGCGAACCGACGAACCTCGCCGGGGAAAACCCCCAGTGCATCGACGCCATTGTTCTCTTCGGAGAAATCCAGCAGCACCTGCATGCCGAGGCAGATGCCCAGCAGGGGCACCTCGCCCACCATTTCCTGAACGAACTCGTTCAGTTCCAGCCGGTGCAGTTCGGTCATGCACTGGCGGACGCCGCCAACCCCGGGCAGCACCAGGCGGTCCGCCTTGCGCAGCTTGTCGGGGTCGTAGCTGACTTCGATCCGCGCCTCGCCAGCAGCCCGCGACAGTGCGCCGGACAGCGAGTGCAGATTGCCCATCCCGTAATCGATGACGCCTATGGTTGACACGGCAGTCTCAGCGCCTAAAGCGCCCCTTTGGTGGATGGTATCCCGCCCATGCGGGAATCCGGCGTGCAGGCCGCGCGCAGGGCGCGACCAAAGGCCTTGAAGACGGTCTCTGCGACATGGTGGGCGTTGCTGCCCTGCAGGCTGTCAATGTGCAGGGTCACCTGAGCGTGGTTGACGAAACCCTGGAAGAACTCGCGCAGCAGGTCCACGTCGAACTGACCGATGCGGGCGCGCGGGTAATCCACCCGGTAGAACAGCCCCGGCCGACCGGACAGGTCCAGGACCACCCGCGACAGCGCTTCGTCCAGCGGCACGTAGGCATGGCCGTAACGCTGGATGCCCGCCTTGTCGCCCACCGCCTGGGCGAAAGCCTGCCCGAGCGTGATCCCGACATCCTCGACGGTGTGGTGATCATCAATCTCCAGATCCCCCTCGGCCGCAATGCGCAAATCCAGCGCGCCGTGGCGCACGACCTGGTCGAGCATGTGGTCGAAAAAGGGAATCCCCGTACCCAGTTCCGCTTTCCCGCTCCCGTCGAGATCGAGCTCGACTTGAATCTGGGTCTCGCGGGTATTGCGCACCACCTTGGCTTGGCGGGAAGACATCTGCATCACGGCGTACGAAAGGACGCATAGGATACTCCCTCAAATTGCAATGTCCTAGGTCGATGCACGTTTCACGCTTTCCTCACGGTCGCTCTTGCAGCATTTGTGCCGTTGAGGAGTTTCCCTTTTGAGGAGTGCACATGTCGGCCAGCCTGAGCCCTGCCGTCCGGACCGTGCTGCAGTTGCTGCAGGCCCGGCAAATGTTCATAGGCGATGAATTGCGCGTCAGCGCGCTGCGCGTGGCGTGGACCGAGTCCGGCCATGCCGCCGAGGACTTTGGCCATGCCATCAGTGAACTCAAGCGCCTCGGATATGCCCGCACGGTGCACGGCACCGCCGGGCCCGCAATCCAGCTGACCCACGCCGGCTTCCGCGCCAGCACCGAACAACCCAAGCGGGTATCTCCCGCCAAACCGATGCCTGCGCCGCGCCGCGCCGCGCCCGCACCGGCCAGCCTGGCCACCCGCGCGCTGCCGCCGGAGCGCCCCCTGCCGGCCGCGACGCCGCCACCCCGCCGCGAGCGGGTGTCAGCCGCACCGCCCCCGGCCCAACCTGAAACGCCGGCTGCAACGCCGGCGAGCCGCAGCGACACCGACCACGAGCTTGCCCACGCACAGGTGTTCCGCACGCGAAGCAAAAGCCTCAATGACAACGTGCTCCGCTATTGCCTGCTTGGCCTGTTTGAGCATCACCGCCTGCGCCCCGATGGCAAGCTCGGTTATGACACGATCATGGGTCACTGGTCGGAGATGGGACTGACCCGCTCGGACTTGCTCTATGCGCTGGAAATCCTGATCCGCCGGGGCGAAATCCGCACCACCACGAAGCCGCAGGAAACCGTCATCCTGACCAAGAAGGGTTACAACGGCTGCCGGAGCACGCCGGAAAGCCTGGAGCAGGGCATGGACCGCTGGCAGGCCAAGAAACGCCTGCGTCTGACCAAGCAATTGGGCAGTCTGCCTGCGGCCTGAGCCGGCCTTTAATTCGCCTCGACCTCAAGCAGCAGGGTCACCGGGCCGTCATTGACGAGACTGACCTGCATGTCCGCGCCGAATATTCCGCAACCCAACGGCAGTCCCTGCGTGGCGGCCAGCGCGCAGAGCTCGTCGAACAAGGCGCGGGCCTGGGCGGGTGACGCGGCTTTTGCAAAACTGGGGCGCTGACCCTTGCGCGTATCCGCCATCAGGGTGAAGTTCGGGACCAGCAGAAGACCGCCGCCCGCATCGCGCACATTCAGATTCATCCGCCCCTGGGCATCCTCGAAGATCCGACAACCGAGCAGCTTGTCCAGCAGGCGTCGCACCTGTTCGGAACCGTCCAGCGGCGCGATGCCGATCAGGGCGAGCAGACCGGACTCGATACGACCGACACACTCCCCGTTGACCTCGACGGCCGCGCGGCTGACGCGCTGAATCAGGGCTTTCATCGGCGGAACGGCTCCTGTAGGACAATTCCTACATCACAAGTAAGCGGACGCTGACAGACAGTCGTCAGACACCGGAGCAAGATGAGGCTGTCAACTCAGGACGGGTTGTCGCAACCGCGAGGTTGCAGCCGTCTCAGACGGTTTCGGTCCAGGCTGCCAGGGATGGCAGGATGGGCCGCCCCCAAGGTTCTCCAGCCTAGCATGGCACTAGCCCGGCCTACTCCCTAGCCGGGCTTTTTTTATGCGCGGCCGTGACGCAGGATTTGCGGCACAATGCGCATCGACGACTGAACGGCCCTACCTCTCATGCTCTGGCGCCTGTTTTTTGCCGCCGCCGCTCACCTGCCGCTGACCTGGCTGCATGCCATCGGCCATGGCCTCAGCCGCCTGCTGCTGTGGCTGCCGAACAAGCCGCGACGGATCGCCCGTCAGAATCTGGCCCTGTGCCTGCCGGAACTGTCCGAGCCGGCTCGCCAGCGGCTGCTGTCGGAATCCCTGTCCCATTTCGGCCGCGCGGCAGCCGAATCGCCGGCCCTCTGGTTTGCCCCGCTATCCCGACTGGACCAGTGGACCCTGGGCGTGGAGGGCGCGGATGCGGTCAGCGCGGCGCTGGACGCAGGCCACGGGGTCATTCTGTTCACCCCGCACATCGGCTCCTGGGAGATGGTCGGCATTGACGCCTCCCGGCGCTGGCCGATCACGCATCTCTACAAGGCACAGAAAGGCGCGGTGGATGCACTGATACATGCCGGTCGCTCGCGCTGCGGGGCCCACCTCGCGCCATCCGACGGCAGTGGCGTGCGCATGCTGCTGGCGGGGCTCAAGCGGGGCGAGGCGGTAGGCATTCTGCCCGACCAGGACCCACCGCTCGGCAGCGGGCAGTTCGTGCCCTTCTTCGGCCATCTGGCGCACACGCCGGTGCTGCCGGCCAAACTGGCAAGCCGCGGCAGGGTTGCCCTGTTCATCTGCTGGGCCGAGCGAACCGGCGGCGGCTTCCGCATCACCTACGAACCGGCGCCCGAGGGCATCGCGAACAAGGATGCGCAGGCCTCGCTGAGTGCCCTGAACCAGGCGGTCGAGGCGCTGGTTCGCCGCCTGCCGGAACAGTACTGGTGGGGCTATCCGCGCTTTCGGCGACGCCCGGAGGGTCAGCCACCTTTCTACGCATCCCGCTGAGGCCCTGCGACATTCCGCGTTAGAATCTCCGCCGTTCCCGCAGACCAGGGTGATGCATGAAACGCCGTGAACTCCTGACCCTTGCCGCCGGTGCGGCCGGTCTGGCCGCTTGCCAGCAGAAAACGGCCCCGAGCGTCGGCCAGGCCGCTTCGGAGCAGCGCTTTGAATGGCGCATGGTCACCACCTGGCCGAAGAATTTTCCCGGCCTGGGCACGGGCGCCAACTATCTGGCCGAAGCCATCACGGCGGCCAGCGGAGGGCGACTGACCGTCAAGGTCTACGGCGCTGGCGAGCGCGTGCCGGCTCTCGAGGTCTTCGACGCCGTGTCCCGCGGTGCAGCCGAGATGGGTCACGGCGCCGCGTACTACTGGAAAGGCAAGGCCGCGGCGGCGCCCTTCTTCACTGGCGTGCCCTTCGGCCTCACCGCACAGGAGATGAACGGCTGGCTCTACTACGGAGGCGGCCTGGAACTGTGGCGTGAACTGTATGCACCGTTCCAGCTGGTTCCCTTCCCCGCCGGCAACACCGGCACCCAGATGGGCGGCTGGTTCCGCAAGGAGATCCGCTCGCTGGCAGACCTCAAGGGTCTGAAGATGCGCATCCCAGGGTTGGGCGGGGAGGTCATGGCCCGCGCTGGCGCGACGACGGTCAATATCCCGGGAGGCGAACTGTTCACCGCCCTGGAGTCCGGCGTGATCGACGCCACCGAGTGGGTGGGCCCCTACAATGACCTGGCCTTCGGCCTGTACAAGGCGGCCAAGCACTATTACTACCCCGGCTGGCACGAGTGCGGCCCCACCCTGGAGGCCATCGTCCACCAGAAGGCCTGGGACGCCCTGCCTGAAGACCTGCAGGCGATCGTGCGCATCGCCTGCGAGGCCACCAATCAGCGGATGCTGTCCGAATATGCCGCGCGTAATCAGGCCGCGCTGGAAACCCTGGTGAACGAGCACGGGGTCAAGGTCCATGCCTTCCCCGACGAGGTCCTGGACGCCTTGCAAAGGATCACCCACGAGGTGATGCAGGAGCTGGCCAATTCCGACGCCATGGCCGGGAAGGTCTACGCGTCCTACAGCAGCTATCGCGAAAAGGTCATCAAGGCCAGCAGCATCGCCGAAGCCGCCTACCTGAAAACCCGTGTCTGAGCGGCGCCAGCAGGCCTGTTCACGATGAGGGTGGAGCTCAGCGACGACCTCTCCCCCATCCTCACCGACCTGAACGAGGCGCAGGAGACGGCGGTCACCGCGCCTCCGGAACACCGCCTGGTGCTGGCCGGCGCCGGCAGCGGCAAGACCCGGGTTCTGATCCGCCGCATCGCCTGGTTAATGCAGGTGGAGGGCGTCTCGCCCTTCGGCATCCTGGCCGTCACCTTCACCAACAAGGCGGCCGGCGAAATGCGCGGCCGTCTCGAACGCCTGCTCGGCCAGCCGGTGGACGCGCTCTGGGTCGGCACCTTCCACGGCATCGCCCACCGCATGCTGCGACTGCACTGGCGCGAAGCCGGCCTGCCGCAGAACTTCCAGATCATGGATGCGGACGACCAGAAACGCTTCGTCAAACGCCTGATCAAGTCCATGGATCTGGATGAGGGCCAGTGGCCGGCGAGGCAGGTCCAGCAATACATCAACCGGCAGAAGGAGCAGGGTCTGCGCCCGGAACACCTGGGCGCCGACGGCGACGAAAGCGTTCGCCAGTTGCAGGCCTTTTACACCGCCTATGAGCAGGCCTGCGAACGCGCCGGCCTGCTGGACTTCGCCGAATTGCTGCTGCGTGCCCACGAACTGTGTCGTGACAACGCCGAGCTGCAGCAGCACTACCGCCGCCGCTTCGGCCACATCCTGGTCGATGAATTCCAGGACACCAATGCGCTGCAGTATGCCTGGCTGCGGGTGCTGGCCGGAGATGGCGGCAAACTTTTCGTGGTCGGCGACGACGACCAGTCCATTTACAGTTTTCGCGGCGCGCGGATCGAGAACATCCTGCGCTTTTCGCGGGATTACCCCGAGGCGCAGACCGTACGCCTGGAGCAGAACTATCGGTCCAGCGGCAACATCCTCAAGGCCGCCAACACGCTGATCGCGAAAAACAGTGGCCGCCTGGGCAAGGACCTGTGGACCGCCGATGCCGACGGTGCCCCGGTGCAGCTGTACTGCGCCTTCAACGACTACGAAGAGGCCGATTACGTGATCGGCGGCATCCGTCACTGGGTGGATCAGGGCGGACGCCGCTCCGACATCGCGGTGCTGTATCGCTCCAACGCCCAGTCCCGTCTGTTCGAGGAGGCCCTGATCCGGGCCGAGCTGCCTTATCGCGTCTACGGCGGCCTGCGCTTTTTCGAGCGGGCCGAAATCAAGGATGCGCTGGCCTACCTGCGCCTGATCAACAACCGCAATGACGATGCCGCTTTCGAGCGGGTGGCCAACACGCCGACCCGCGGCATTGGCGCCACCACGCTGGACAAGCTGCGCCGTTACGGCCGCAGTCAGCAGCTGTCAATGTGGCAGGCTGCCGAATCGCTGGCGGGCGGCGAACTGGGCGGCCGTGCGGCCAATGCCGTCAGCGCTTTCCTGCGGCTGATCGAGGAACTGGAAGCCGTCACCGCCGCCCTGCCGCTGGCCGAGCAAACCGAGCAGGTGGTGCACCGCAGTGGCCTGTATGACTTCCACGGCAGGGAAAAAGGCGACAAGGCGCTGTCCCGGCAGGAAAACCTGGACGAGCTGGCCAATGCGGCGCGCAGCTTCGAAGACCTGGAGGACGAGGAACTTGATCCGCTGACCGCCTTCCTGACCCATGCCGCGCTGGAGGCCGGCGAAGAGCAGGCCGGGCGCTGGGAGGACTGCGTGCAGCTGATGACCCTGCACTCGGCCAAGGGCCTGGAGTTTCCGGTGGTGTTCCTGGTCGGACTGGAGGAGGGCCTGTTTCCGCACATGCGCTCGGTGGAAAACGCCGACGGCCTCGAGGA
>JBFKIN010000098.1:0-8871 GCA_041632255.1 Oceanococcus sp.
CCAGATCCGGCACCACCAGCCATTCCTGGCCGGCCAGCGGGTGCTGGGACGGAAGACGGGCGCCCCGCCCCAGCGCCAGCTGGTAGCTGCCTCGCTCGCCCCGGGCCAGGGCGATGCGATCGGCGAAGGCGGGCGCCAGCAGGACCCCGGGATCGGCTTCGACGACCTCCTTGCCCAGACCCAGGCGTCGCCGCCAGCGGGCCGACTCGCGATCCAGCGCCTGGCGCACCGGTGCCGCTGCCCCACCCCGGCGCCAGGCCAGCCACAGCTGATGGATATCAATCTCGTCACCACCGCGGCGGTCCGCCTCCAGCAGCGCGGCGAGATCGCAGGCCATCGGCCGCTGCGCCGCCGGCGCGTCCAGTAGCAGGCGACCGATGCGCGGGTGCGCCCCCCACTCCACGACCTGCCGACCAGCGGCCGTGATGCGGCCCTGCGCATCGGTGAGACGCAGTTCCCGCAGCAGCTCCCGGGCCTGGGCCCAGGGTCCGGCGGGCGGCGCCTCCAGCCAGGCCGGTTCGCTACCCCAGGCTGCCGCATTCAGGGCGGTGGCAGCCAGGTCGCTGCTCCGGATTTCAGGCGTGCGCAGCGGCGCCAGGGATTCCTCCGAAGACCACAGGCGCAGGCACAATCCGGGCTCCAGACGACCGGCCCGCCCGGCCCGCTGGTCGGCCGCATCCTGGCTGACCCGGCGGGTGACCAGATGGGTAAAGCCGGCATTGGGATCGAACACCGGCACCCGGGCCAGGCCGGCGTCGATCACCACCCTCACCCCGGCGATGGTCAGGCTGGTCTCGGCCACCGTGGTCGCCAGTACGATCTTGCGCTGCCCGGCTGGCGCCGGCGCGATCGCCGCCTGCTGCGCCTCCCGGGGCAGGCGGCCGTACAGCGGCTGCACGCGACAATCCGCCGGCAGGTCGGTCAGCAGGCCGGCGAGGCGGCGAATCTCGCTTTCGCCGGGGAGGAACACGAGCAGGCTGCCACTCTCCTCGCGCAGGACCTGTCGCACCACCCGGGCGATGCCGGCGGCCATGTCATGGTCCCGGGCAACCGGCTGGTGACGAATCTCCACCGGGTAGCTGCGCCCTTCCGAGCGCAGCACCGCGGCATCCAGCTCACGGGCCAGACCGGTATCGTCGAGCGTGGCGGACATCAGCAGCAGACGCAGGTCCTCGCGCAGGCCCTGCTGCACGTCACGGGCCAGCGCCAGACCCAGGTCCGCGTGCAGGCTGCGCTCGTGAAACTCGTCGAAGATCACCAGCCCCACGCCCTCCAGCTCGGGCTGAGCCTGCAGGCGGCGGGTGAGCAGCGCCTCGGTCAGCACCTCGATGCGGGTGCGGGGACCGACCCGGGTTTCGTCGCGGGTGCGCAGGCCCACGGTCTGACCCAGTTCCTCGCCGAGCAGCTCGGCCATGCGCCAGGCCAGATTGCGTGCCGCCAGCCGCCTGGGCTCCAGCAGCAGGATGCGCCCGCCGGCCAGCCAGGGAGACTCCAGCAACGCCAGCGGCACGATGCTGCTCTTGCCCGCGCCGGGCGGCGCCACGAGTACCGCCCGGCTGGCCATGTCCAGCTGCTCACGCAGCGTCGGCATCACCGGCCAGATGGGAAGCTCCGCGGTGCGCGCCTGCAAGGTGTCGTTGTGCTGTGCCATGAACTTGTGGTGATTGGCGTGGTCGGCAGAGTAACCAAGACTCGCCGCAGGCGCCGCAGATCGGGTTCCTCACCCGATTGCGGGACACGCTCAGCGGCGCATCGCGTACAATTGCCCGTTTGTTTTGCCCGCAGCCGTGAATCCCATGCAACGCACCGACAACCTGCGCATCGCGTCCATCCGCGAAGTGTCCAAGCCAGCCGTCGTCCGCGACGAACTGCCGCTGAACGACGCGGCGGCCGCGACCGTCGATACCGCCCGCCGCGAAATCGCCGGCATCCTCGGCGGTCAGGACTCGCGGGCCCTGGCCATCGTCGGCCCCTGCTCCATCCATGACACCGAGGCGGCCAAGGAATACGCAGGCCGGCTGGCCCGGTTGCGCAAGGAACTGGCGGCCGATCTGGCCATCGTGATGCGCGTCTACTTCGAGAAGCCCCGCACCACCGTGGGCTGGAAGGGCCTGATCAACGACCCGGACCTGAATGACTCCTTCGACATCGACAAGGGGCTGCGTCTGGCCCGGCGCCTGCTGCTGGAACTGAACCAGTCGGGCGTACCGGCCGGGGTGGAGTATCTGGACATCCTGACCCCGCAATACATTTCCGACCTGGTCAGCTGGGGTGCCATCGGTGCCCGCACCACGGAAAGCCAGCTGCATCGCGAAATGGGCTCCGGCCTGTCCTGCGCGGTGGGCTTCAAGAACGGTACGGACGGCAACATCAAGGTTGCCGTCGATGCCATCCAGTCGGCGCGCAACCCGCACCGCTTCCTGTCGATGACGGTGGACGGCGCGGTATCCATCTTCGAGACGACCGGCAACGAGCAGACCCATGTGATCCTGCGCGGCGGCGCCAGCGGCCCCAATTTCACCGCCGAGCATATCGACGAGACCGCCGCTCTGCTGGACAAGGCCGGACTGCCGCAGAAGATCATGGTCGACTGCAGCCACGCCAACAGCGCCAAGCAGCACCAGCGCCAGCTGCTGGTGGCCCGCGACGTCGGTCGCCAGATTGCTGGCGGCGATGCCCGTATCTTCGGCGTCATGGTGGAGAGCCATCTGTGCGAAGGTCGGCAGGACGTGGTCGAAGGCCAGGACCTGACCTACGGCCAGAGCATCACCGATGCCTGCCTGGGCTGGGATGACACCGAAACCCTGTTGCGCCAGCTGGCTGCCGACGTGCGAGCCCGCCGGCAGAAAATCGCAGCCTGATGCGCGCCGGTCTGATCGGGGCCACCGGGCTGGTGGGCAGCGCGCTCCTGCAGCAGCTGCTGGACGACCCGGACTGCACGACCCTGCGGGTCTGGGCCCGCCGGGGCAGCGACCTGTCCGCCGACAAGCTGGACTGGCGACAGATCGACTTCGGCGCCCTGCGTGAGCAGATCGACTGCAGCGGCCTGGACATGATCTTCTGCTGTCTGGGCACAACGACCGCCAAGGCCGGCAAGGCCGGGCTTGAGAAGGTCGACCTGGATTATGTGGTGGCCTGTGCCCAGGCAGCCCACAGCGCCGGCGTTCCGGGCTTCTGCGTGATCAGCTCGCTGGGTGCCAACTGCGCCTCGCCGGTGCATTACAGCCGGACGAAGGGCCGCATGGAGGCCGCGCTGGTGACCCTGGGCTTCGACTGCCTGGAAATTCTGCGCCCGTCCCTGCTGCTCGGCCAGCGCGAGGAACATCGCCCGGGCGAAGCCCTGGGCCAGCGACTGGCCCCGCTTCTCAATCGCCTGCTGATCGGCCCGCTCAAGCGCTACCGCGCCATCGAGGCCAGCGAGGTCGCGCACGCGATGCGGCTGCTCGGCAAGGCCGCCGAACCCGGCACCCACCTGCGCTACCTGCCGCTACCCCGCTGAGCAAACTGGTCTAGAATCCCGGCTCGGCCAGCGCTCCCCGTGGGACGCGCGCCGGACCGGCATTCCATCAGGGGGGGTTCATCATGACGACATTCGTGTTTGCGGTTTTCATTCTGGCCGTGATCGGCCTGTTCCTGGGCGTCAAGGTCGTGCCCCAGGGTCATCGCTACACCGTGGAGCGCTTCGGCCGCTTCACCCGCATCCTCGAACCGGGTCTGGCACTCATCGTGCCGGTGGTCGACCGCATCGGTCACAAGGTGAACGTGATGGAGCAGGTCATCGACATCCCGGCCCAGGACGTGATCACGCGCGACAATGCCCAGGTGCAGGTGGACGGGGTGGTCTACATCACGGTCTCCGACGCGGCCAAGGCCGCGTACGAGGTGCGCGACCTGCTGCGCGCCATCACCAATCTGGCCATGACCTCCATCCGTGCGGTGCTGGGCGAGATGGACCTGGACCAGGCCCTGTCCCAGCGCGACGAGATCAACGTCAAGCTGCTGCGCATCATTGACGAGGCCTCTGAGGCCTGGGGCACCAATATCAAGCGGGTCGAGATCATGGACATCTCTCCCCCGCAGGATCTGGTCGAGTCGATGGCCCGGCAGATGAAGGCCGAGCGCGAGAAGCGCGCCCTGATCCTGGAAGCCGAAGGCCTGCGCGAGGCCGAGATCAAGAAAGCCGAGGGCCAGAAGCGGGCCCAGGTGCTCGAGGCGGAAGGCCGTCTGGAAGCCGCCCAGCGCGACGCCGAGGCGCGCGAGCGTCTGGCCCAGGCCGAGGCCCGTGCCACCCGCGACGTGTCCGAAGCGATCGCCAGCGGCAATCTGCAGGCCATCAACTACTTCGTCGCCACCAAGTACACCGAGGCGCTCAAGGAGATCGGCACCGGACCGAACCAGAAGATCATCATGCTGCCGGTGGAAGCCAGCAACCTGATCGGCTCGCTGGGCGGGGTCAAGGAGCTCTTTGGCGCCCTGGACGGCGGCAAGAAGACGGCCTGAGCCATGGACCTCGATCTCGACAGCCTGCACTGGTACTGGTTCACCGCCGGAGTCCTGCTCATCGCGCTGGAGGCCCTGCTACCCGGCGCGGTGGTGATGTGGTTCGGCGTGGCCGCCCTGCTGACCGGCGTACTCAGCCTGACCACCGATATCGGTGTCAACGGCCAGCTGATCTTCTTCAGCGTGATGGCGGTCAGCTGCATTGCGGTGTTCAAGTACTGGCAGAAGCGGAACCCGCCGCAATATGACGACGAGGCGGCGAGCAAACTGAACCAGCCGGGCCTGGACCTGATCGGTCGCCAGTTCGTGCTCGCCACCGAGATCAAGGGTGGCAGCGGCCGGGTCAAGGTGGCCGATTCGAGCTGGCGCTGCACCGGCCCCGACCTGCCGCAGGGCAGCGAGGTGCGGGTCACCGGCGTGCAGAGCGGCACCCTGGTGGTGGAGGCCGTGGAGAGCTGAACGCGCCGGCCCGTTGCGGGCCGCCCGAATCAGAACAGTTCGAGTTCGTTGCCGGCCGATTCGCCCGGCAGCAGCCCGGCTTCGACCAGGTCGTGATAATCACAGACCTGGTCCCGACCGTGGCGCTTCGCGTAGTAGAGCGCCCTGTCAGCCCGGCCGATCACGCTGGAGATATGGTCAAAATGGTCGATCGCCGCCAGGCCGGCGCTGATCGTCACCTGGCCGACCTGGGGAAAACGATGTCCCCGGACCAGGGCAACCAGCCGCTCGACCGCTTCGCGGGCCGCCCGGGCGGTGCTGGGCGCGAGAACCACGGCGAATTCCTCGCCCCCGTAGCGGTAGACGTTGTCGACCGCCCGGAAATGCTCGCGCATCAGCCGTGCCAGCAGGATGAGAACCTCATCGCCGATGAGATGACCATAGCAGTCGTTGATGGCTTTGAAATTGTCGGCATCGACCATCACCAGCCACCAGGTCTGCGCGTGACCGTTCAGTTCTGGCGGACTGCCCTGCCGGACCAGGCCTTCCAGCTGATTGTCGAAGGCGCGACGGTTGAACATGCCGGTCAGGGTGTCGGTTTCCTTGTCACGGATGAGGTCCAGGATGTTGGTGTACAGGCGCATCATTGCGGAAAGCATCTCGCCGCCGTCGTGCCCTTCCAGTTCCGTGCGGATCAGTTCGATGACCTTGCCGTGATAGACCACCGGGCTGCATTCCACATAGCTGTCCTCGCCCTGCTGCGACACCGGCCGCCCGCTTCGGATGACTTCACGCTGCAGGGCGTCCGGCGCCATGCCGCGCTGTCCCAGGCCCTGGACCTGCAGGGCGCCGCCGTCGGTTCGACGGGCCAGCAGCAGTTCGTTCAGGCGCACCTCGGATCGCCCGTGGGACAGATTGCAGAAACTGAGTCGACGCGCCGGCAGGAGTTCGAAGATTGTCCTGACCAGGCTCAGCCGGATTTCGTCGAAATTGCGCTCCCCGGTGATGTCCACTATGGAACGCAGGATGCGCTCGGGCGCCTGGCCTTCGATTTCGATCGGCATGGGATTGTGCATCGTGGCCGGAAGGCACCCGCATATTGAAAGAGCCCCCCGAGACTAACAGCGCCGATGTGAGTTTTTTGTCAGCGCGCCGGCGGGGCCTCCCCGTCGTCGCGGGCCAGCTCACCGATGCGCTCGACCATGGCGTAGAAGCCATTGCGCCGGTTGGCGCTGATGTGCTGCTCCAGCCCCAGCTCAGCGAAAATCTGGCGGATGTCCACCGCCGCGATCTCGGCCGGCGTACGACCGGAATAGATCATGAGAAGGATTGCGATCAGCCCTTTGACGATGTGCGCATCGGAATCCGCCAGAATGGTGATACGGCCGTCGCCATCGGCCCGGGCGGTCATCCACACCTGGCTCATGCAGCCGCGCACCTTGTTGGATTCGGTGTAATCCTCTTCCGGCAACGGGGGCAGCTTGCGACCCAGATCGATGATCAGCCCGTAACGCTCCTCCCAGGAGCCCATCAGCGAGAACGCCGCCTGTAAATCGTCGAGTGTCATCCCAACATTGTAAGGTGGCTGAAACAGAATGCGCAGTCAGCCGGTCCCTATCCGCATGAAGCTGAAAGAATCCGACATCACGCCCGAGGTCCTGTTCCGGCAACGCCGGCGCATCCTGCAGATGGCCGCGCTCGCCCCTTGTCTGGCCTGGCACGGCAGCGCCGCCGCCAAAGCCGCCGATTTCGCCAACGGCGAGGAGCCGAACAGCTACGAGGACATCACGCGCTACAACAACTTTTATGAGTTCGGCACTGACAAGTCCGACCCGGCCAAGCACGCGCACCGCCTGACCACCGCACCCTGGACCGTCACCGTGGATGGCCAGTGTGACGCCGGCGGGCAGTTCGACCTGGACCAGCTGCTCAAGCGGGTCACCTTGGAGGAGCGCATCTACCGGCTGCGCTGCGTCGAAGCCTGGTCCATGGTGGTGCCCTGGCAGGGCTTCGAACTGGGCAGCCTGCTGAAGACCTTCCAGCCACGGTCGAGCGCAAAGTACGTCGCCTTTGAAACCGCGGTCCGCCCCGCGGAAATGCCGGGACTCAAATATTCCAGCATCGACTGGCCTTACCGTGAAGGCCTGCGCATGGACGAGGCCATGCATTCCCTGACCCTGCTCGCCACCGGCCTCTACGGCAAGCCGATGCCCAAGCAGAATGGTGCCCCCTTGCGCCTCGTCGTCCCCTGGAAATATGGCTTCAAGAGCATCAAGTCCATCGTCCGCATTCACTTCAGCGAAACCCGCCCGGCGACAACCTGGAACATGCTGCAGCCACGCGAATACGGCTTTTACGCCAACGTGAACCCGCAGGTCGACCACCCGCGCTGGTCGCAGGCACGGGAACGCCGCATCGGCGAGTGGTTCAAGCGCGACACCCTGATGTTCAACGGTTATGCCGAACAGGTGGCTGGCCTGTACCGCGGCATGGACCTGCGCAAGGAATACTGATCCCGAACGGCGGCGCGCGCCGTGGTCCGGGCCTGTGCCGGACCGGCTGATCGACCCTACAATCACCGGCCCGGCCCGCGCCCTGCTCCTGCCTGCATGACCGCTTCCACCCGCTCTCCCCGCCTGCGTCTGGCCATATTCATCCTCTGCGCCCTGCCCGTTGCCGCCGCCGTGTACTGGGCCGCGAGCGGACAGCTGGGCGCCAATCCGGTCGAAACCCTGCTCCACCACACTGGCCTGTGGGCCCTGCGCCTGCTCCTGCTCACCCTGGCCATGACCCCGCTGCAACGGCGGCTGGCCCGCCCCTGGCCCGTGCATATCCGGCGCCAGCTCGGCCTGTGGTGTTTCTTCTACGCGCTGGTCCATTTCAGCCTGTTTGCCGTTTTCGACCTGGAACTGCGTCTGGACCTGCTGGGTGAGGAACTGCTTGAACGGCCCTACATCACGGTGGGCTTCAGCGCCCTGTGCCTGCTGTTGCCGCTCGCCCTGACGTCGACCCGGGGCTGGCAGCGCCGCCTGGGCCGTGGCTGGAAAAAACTGCACCGGCTGGTCTATCCCGCCGCGGCGCTGGCCTGCCTTCATTTCCTCTGGAAGACCAAGGTGGATGAGCCCGAAGCCGCCGCCTACGCGATGATCCTCGCCCTGCTGCTGATCCTGCGCCTGCCCGTCTGGCGTCGCCCCGACCATTGACCGGCCTCGTCATCAGTCGGCCCGGGGCTTTCCCGACCCACGCTGCAGGTGTAGCATCGACCCCAGTCAATAGCTGTACTCCTGACGACACCGCTGCGAGCCAAAGACAATAACTTTCAGGTTTTCTTCACCTTTCGCACAGAACAATTCGCGGGATTTCACTGGCCAGGACCGGCCGGCGTCAGCAGGAGACAAGATGAATAACAATCGCAACGTGGCGGCGGTGCTGCTGCTCGGCTTGCTTGCGGCTTGCAGCAGCCCGGAAGATCCGGGCCGCGAGACCTTCGGCCCCAAGCCTCTGTTCGATCCGGTGGTGCTGCCCACCAACTCGCTCGGATCGGCCATCGTGCCACTGCCCTTTGACGGGCTCTACGGCACCGACAGCAATCTCTCGGACGAGAACCCGGCCGACCCGGTTGACGCCGACAACAACCTCGATGGCACCCTGAGCCTGGCCGGCGTGATCCCGGCTCCCGGCCTGGGGCTGGCGGATGGCTGGTCGACGGTCGCCCCGCTGTTCTTCAACGTGGTTGGCGCCATTGATGTGGCCAACGCCGCGGACGGCATTCGCATCTTCGACAGCCAGCGACAGGTCGAACTGGTGCCTGGCGAGGACTTCACCGTCACCCAGTCACCCGTCTCGGTCCGCAGCCCGCGCCTGCTCGTGCACTGGTTGCGTCCACTGAACGAATCCACCCGCTATCTGGTCGGCATCACGACCGGGCTCAGG
>JBFKIN010000099.1:0-8789 GCA_041632255.1 Oceanococcus sp.
CAATACCGCCGACGTCGAGGCGCTGGACCAGGAACTGGTCGGCGTGGGGCCGGTCATCGCCCGGCGCATCGTCGAACACCGGGACGCCCACGGCGCCTTTCAGTCCGCCGAGGAACTGATGCTGGTCAAGGGCGTGGGCGAGAAGGTGCTGGCCAAGAATGTGGAGTTCATCCTGCTGAAGTAAGCCGGCGCAGGCGCGACAAGGCGGGCCTCGGCCCGCCTTTTTCATGCCCGGCGACAGCTGCGCTAAGCTGAAGGACTCCGCCAGCAGCCATCGCCATGTGCAGCTACTTCGAGCAGCACCTGCGCAAGCAGGGCCTCAACCCCTTCCCCGACCTGCCGCCGCAGGACATCCGCCGGCGCGCCCGGCCGACCGACCCGGCCTATACCATCGATGCCGAAGGGGGACGTGACCGGAGCTGGTCGCTGATCCCGCCCTGGGCGAAGACCCGGCGCCTGAAATACCCCACATTCAATGCCCGGGCCGAGACCGTCGCCGAGAAACCGGTGTTCCGCCACGCCTGGCGGTCCAGCCAGCGCTGCCTGATTCCGGTCAGCGCCTTTTTCGAATGGCCGGTGGTCGACGGCAAGAAGCGCATCCACCGCCTGCGCGCGCCGGCCAATGAGCCGCTGTGGCTCGCCGGCCTGTGGGAGCTCTGGCAGGGCGAGGACGAGACCATCGACAGTTGCACCGTGCTGACCTGTGAGCCCAGGGCCGACCTCGCCTGGGTCCACAACCGCATGCCGCGAGTGCTGAACCCCGATGAACTGGATCTGTGGCTGCACGGCGCACCGGAAGAGGCCGCCGCGCTGCTGGCCGAAGGCTATCAGGGCGATATCGTGGCGGAACCGGAGTCTGACCAGGCGCGCGACCGCCCCTGAGCCCGGGTCTTCTGCGGCGCCAAGGCGGCCGCGATCAGTTCCGCGTCTGCAGATGCAGCTGCGGTTCGTCCGGCTCGCTTGGATCCCAGTCCGGCGGCATCAGCAGATACTTGATCTTGTTCTTCCAGTGTCGCGCCCGCCAGGCGTGGGTCAGCATCGAAATCCATTCGTGGAACGCGATTTTCACCGGGTTGTAGGTATTCAACGGCTTGGTCAATCCGTAATGCACCTTCTCGCCCTCCGGCGTGAACGTGCCGAACAGGCGGTCCCAGATGATGAAGATGCCGGCGTAGTTGCGATCCAGATACTGCGGATTGGAGCCGTGGTGCACCCGGTGGTGGGAGGGCGTGTTCATCACCGCCTCCAGAGGCCGCGGCAGTCGGCCGATCGCCTCGGTATGAATCCAGAACTGGTAAAGCAGGCTGATCGCCTGGCCGGTGACAATCATGACGGGGTGAAATCCGAGCAAGGCCAGCGGCAGATAGAACCAGACCTTGAGCACCGGCCCGGTCCAGCTCTGCCGCAGCGCCGTGGAAAGATTGTAGTACTGGCTGGAATGGTGGTTGACATGGGCCGCCCAGCCCAGGCGCACCCGATGCCCGAAACGATGGAACCAGTAATAGCAGAAGTCGTCGCCCAGGATCAGCAGCGCCCAGGCCCACCAGGCATCCATCGGCACCGTCCACAGGCGGTACTGATAGACCAGGACCATCAGCCCGATGGCGACGGTCTTGAAGGCGGCGGCCGTGACCAGATTGCCCAGGCCCATGGACAGGCTGGCCAGCGCATCCCGCTTTTCATAGCCCAGCGCCTGCGGGTCGGGCCGCCAGCGGAACCAGGCGATTTCCAGCAACAGCAGGCCGAGAAATATCGGGACGGACCAGTAGATGATCGCAGGCATCACGCACCCCAGGACAGCATCGCCCCAATGCTATCATCAGCCCCCTGTTTTTCGCGGTGACAGTCCTTATGCGCTTGCTGCTTCCCCTGCTGCTGACGACCCTCGTCGCCTGCTCCCAGCCGCGGCAACCGCATATCGTCAAGGCCTGGATTCCCGCCGCCCCGGCCAGCGCGCCGGTGCTGGCCGGCTACCTCACCATCCGCAACCCGGGGCCTGCCTCCTGGCTGCTCGAGGCGGTGGAGTCATCCGCCTTCGAGGCGATCGAACTGCACGAAATCCGTCAGGAGCAGGGCATGATGCAGATGCGCGAAATCACTCAACTCACGATCCCGCCGGACAGCCGCATCGAGCTCAGGCCGGGAGATCGCCACCTGATGTTGCGGCGCCCGACCCGGCCGCTGCCGCCGGGCGACACCGTTGACCTGCAGCTGACCCTGCGCGATGACCAGGGCCAGGAACTGGTGCTGGACGTCCAAGCCGAACTGACCTCAAACCCAAACGGAGGCTGAGCCATGCCGGGCCAGACCATAGCCTTTCGCGAACTGGCGCAGCACGCGCTCAAGCTGACCCCCAATCTGCCGAGAGCCGCGCTGGCCACGGCCCGCGGGCTGCTGCTGAACAAGGAACGGGCGACCTCCATTGGCGCGCTGATCGAATCGCAGGCGGCGCGGCGACCGAACCAGATCGCGCTGCGCTTTGAGGACCGCATCTACTCCTATGCCCAGTTCAACCACCGGGCCAACCAGATCGCGCATTTCCTCGAGAGCCGCGGCATCCAGAGCGGCGATGCGGTGGCCGTCTTCATGGAAAACCGGCCCGAAGTGCTGTTTGCCGTCGCCGGCATCGTCAAGCTGGGCGCCGTGGCCAGCATGATCAACAGTTCGCAGCGCGGCGAGGTGCTGAAACACAGCCTGACCCTGGTGAAGCCCCAGTACACCCTGGTGGGCTCGGAACTGGTCGGTGCGCTGAAGGACATCCTGCCCGAACTGGACAGCGATTTCGCCAGCCGCTGCCTGTACCAGCGCGACGGCGACCGCTCGCGCAAACCGGCCGGCTTCATCGACCTGGATGCGGAGCTGTCCCACCAGCCCATCACCAACCCGGCGAGCACGGACGATGTGGTGGCGGGCCAGCCGGCCTATTACATCTTCACCTCCGGCACCACCGGCCTGCCGAAGGCCTCGGTGATGAGCCACCTCCGCTGGCTGCGGGCCTGCTATGCCATGGGCCAGGCCTCGCTGGGCACCCGTGACACGGACGTCTTTTACTGCTGCCTGCCGCTGTACCACAACAATGCGTTGACCCTCGCCTGGTCAGCCGCGCTGGGCGCAGGGGCCAGCTTCGCCCTCGCGCGAAAGTTTTCCGCCAGCCGTTTCTGGGACGACATCCGTCACTTCGATGCGACCATGTTCTGCTACATCGGCGAGCTGTGCCGCTACCTGCTGGCCCAGCCATCCCGGCCCGGAGACCGCAACCACCAGGTTCGCCTGTGCGTTGGCAACGGCCTGCGCCCGGAAATCTGGGACGAGTTCAAGCAGCGCTTCGGGATCGAGAAGATCAACGAGTTCTATGGCGCCTCGGAGGGCAACCTGGTTTTCACCAACGCCTTCAACATGGACCGCACGGCCGGCTTCTGTCCGATGTCCTTCGCCATCGTGCAGTACGACATCGAAAACGACGAGCCGGTCCGCGATGCCGCCGGCCACCTGATCAAGGTCGCCCGGGGCGAGACGGGCCTGCTGCTCACCGAGGTCACCGACCGCTTCGGCTTCGAGGGCTACACCGATCCCTCGGCGTCGGAAAAGAAGCTGATCCACAACGCCTTCACCGCCGGAGACTGCTGGTTCAATACCGGCGATCTGGTGCGTGACCAGGGTTTCAAGCACATTGCGTTCGTCGACCGCCTGGGCGACACCTTCCGCTGGAAGGGAGAAAACGTGGCCACCACCGAGGTGGAATCGGTCCTCAACCGCTGGCCGCAGATCGAGCAGTCGGTGGTCTACGGGGTCGAGGTGCCGCATGCCGACGGGCGCGCCGGTATGGCCGCGATCACGCCGCTGTGCCCGCCGCAGGATTTCGATCTGACCGGCCTGCTGCGACATCTGCGCAGCCAGCTGCCCGCCTATGCGGTGCCGCTGTTCCTGCGCTTGCGGAAGGCCCAGGAGATCACCGGCACCTTCAAGCATCGCAAGGTGGATCTGAAACAGGAGGGCTTCGACCCGCAGCGCTGCGCCGAGCCGGTGTTCGGCCTGCTGGATGGCAGGGCCTACGTCGAGATGGACAGCGCGCGGTATGCGCAGATCAGCGACGGGGACATCCGGCTCTAGCGGCTGTCGCCCGCGACCCCGGCCTGTTCAGCGGGGCTCGCGCCCGAACATCGCGGGATACTTGCGCACCAGATATTTCTGTTCTTCCAGCATGGTCCGCAGGTCCACGCCACGCTGCAGCTGGAACACCACCTCGTCATCCGCCTCGCGCAGGAATTCGCCGCTGACCTCCAGCTCGTCACCGCTGGCCAGCCGCAGCCGGCCGTCGATGCTGGCCGGGCCGCTCCACTGATGATGCGGGTCGGCAAGATGCAGGCGCATGCCGCCTTCCGACAATTCCGTCACCACGAAGGCCTCGGCACCGCTGCGGAAGCGGGGCCGGTCCTTTTCCGGGTAGCGCAGGCGAAAGTACGCCCGGCGTTGTTCTGCGTCCTCACTCAAGGCGATATCCGGTAGCGGTGTCGAGCCGGATCAGTTTACGACACTACAGCAACGCGGCCAGCGAATCCCCGCAAAGGGACTGGTAGTACTGCGCGACGTAGCTGGCCAGATCACCCGACTGCTCCTGCTCCAGACGTGCATTGGCCGTAAAGGAAGCGGCAACTTCCGCCTGCAGTCGGGCGAGCGCCGCCTCATCCAGCGGCGCCTGCGCGAAGTGCCGGGTATGGCTGCGGCTGATCTCCGTGGCCCATTGCGCATAGCCGGTCTCGCCGGCGGCATCCAGCACCCGCTGGGACGGCAGGGTCTCGGGCGCCGCCCACTTGGCGCGCTGGGCCGCCACCCCGTCTGCGTAGGCGCGCCCGCCATGCACCTTGTCCAGACATTCGGCCAGCTGGGCGCACTCGTCGAGGAACTCGTCCGCCCAGTCGCGCAGGCGGATGCTCGAAGCCCCACGCATCAGCTTGAGCGACTCGCGGCGCCCGTAGCGGATCGCCAGCTTCTGGTTGTTGCGATCGGCCTGGTTGAAGTCCGCCCCCTCCTGGCCATGGGCCAGGCAGGCCAGCAGAAACACCTCGAGAAAATCGGCGGTGCTGCGGCTCATGCCCAGCGGCTCGAAGGGGTCGATGTCCATCATCCGCACCTCGATGTAACTGACCCCGCGCTCATGCAGCGCGCAGGCCGGGCGTTCGCCCCGGCGGGTGATCTGCTTGGGCCGGATGGCGCTGTAGTACTCGTTTTCGATCTGCAGGATATTGGCGTTGAGCTGGGTCCAGTTGTCGCCCTCGCGCAGGCCCAGTTGCTCGTAGGCAGGCCAGGGCGTGCGGGTCGCCAGCACCAGTTCGCGGACGTAGTCCTGCAGCGAGCGATGGGAGATGTACAGATCCGCCTGGGCCGGACTCTGGTAGCCGATGTCACTCATGCGCAGGCTGGTGGCGAACTCGCCGTAGACATGCTCCTCATCCAGATCGAGCAGCCAGCTCGTGGGCATGGCCAGCGAGCTGCGGGCCGCCACCGGCGAGGCCCCGAACAGGTAAGGCAGCAACCAGGCATGCCGATCGAAACCCCGGATCAGCCGGAAATACAGCCGGTTGCGGCACTCAAGCGCGCTCAGGTGGCTGCCCATCAGCTGGTGCATGTGCTCGATGAAACGCAGGTCGAAGGAAAAGTTGTAGTGGATGCCGGCGATGATCTGCATGATCTTGCCGTAGCGTGAGGCCAGGCCCTGACGATAGACCTGCTTCATGCGACCGGACTGGCTACGACCGAATTCGGCGATGCGCACATCCGCGGAACGGGCGGTCGGCGGCATGCTGGGCGCCCAGACAAATTCACCGGCGGGAAGCTGGCGGGCGACGAAGGCCTGGAGTTCCTGCATCTCGTCCAGCATGGCCTGGCGCCGCACATGTGGCTGAGTGACGAGTTCCAGCAGCCCCTCAGAGAAATCGACCGTGATGCGCGGATGCGTGAGCTTGTGGCCGGCACCGGCAGGATGGTCGCTGCGACTGACCCGACCATCGGCATCAACCCGCAGCATTTCCCGCTCCATGCCACTGCGGTTTTGCGTCAGGGTGGAGAAATCCAGACCGGCCAGGCAGTCGCCACGCAGGATCGGAGCAGTCATGAGTCGGATTTGCCTGGGGGTAAAAATTGCGTACTGTAAAGCACTATGGGGGTATGCGTTAGCGCTTCAGGGAGGCTCAAAAATCCAGGCCGGAACGACTGGCCATGGGTGCTGCTGTGCCTGTTCCTGAGCCTGTCCCAGCCGGCCCGGGCCGAGGAGGAGCCGCCCCCCGACGAGGATCTGGACAGCGTGACCGACCTGCGGCCGGAGAAACCCTCGGAGTACCCGCGCGTCAAACCGCAGCCCTGTGACCAGATCTACGCATCGGATTACTGGCTTCTCGACTCCACGCGCGCCACCCTGGAAGAAACCCTGTGCAAGACCGCGCTGTGGCTGGATGGCGTGACGGGCGAGGAAGGCAATGTGCTGGCCGCGCGGCGCAGCCGCGGCCGGGCCGAGCTGTCCTATTACCACTCCGAGTTCGGCGGCGCCGATGTCCGCGTGCGCTTGAAGGTGCGGGTGGAACTGCCGGTGCTCAAGGAGCGCCTGTCCGCCTTCATCGGCCTGGATGACGATGAGGAATTCGTGCAGGGCCGCAGCGAGGGCTTCGCCCTGCGCAGCGAGTTTCCCTCGCTGGGCGATGACGATGACTGGCTGGCCGGCCTGGGCTACAGCTTTCCCGGCTCGCAGAACTTTCGCTCGGAATTCCGCGTCGGCGCGCGCGGCATCACCGATACGGAAGTGTTCATACAGAACCGCTTCCAGTACCTGCCCTATGCCGACCACAACGATGTCCTGACCCTGCGTGAAATCCTCTTCTGGACCAACGAGGAGGGCTTTGGGGCCACGACCGGCATTGACTGGATGCACGTGCTGCACGACGACCTGCTGGCCCGCTGGGACAATGTGGGGACCGTCTCGCAGGAACGTCTTGGCCTGGACTGGCGCTCGGCCGCCCTGCTCTACATGCAGACCGGCGACAATCGCGGCGTGGCCATTCAGGCCTTCATCCGTGGCGAAACCCGGCACCCGGTGCCGGTGCGTGAGTATGGCCTGCGCGTCATTCACCGCCTGCCGCTGCTGGGCGAGCGCCTGTTCCTGGAGCTGATCACCGGCTATACCTGGCCGCAGATCGACCCGGCCGAGGAGCGCGAGGGCAGCTTCGGCTTCGGCGCCGGTCTGGAACTGCCCTTCGGCCCGCAGGACCGCTGAACAGCGGGGCTGGCCTGCGGCGCGCCGACGCTGCACCGCAACAAAAACAGCCTGCTTCTTCACTTTTTGACTGCAAGGGCTTCCGTATAAATCGCCGGAAGATGAATCTCATAACGACTTCCATGTTCAAGATTTCCGTCGGCTCCAGCACCCACACCGATACCGCAGAAGCGGTTGGGGCGCTGATCGCCCAGTGTCTTGCCCGGTTCGGCAGCGGCTCACCCAAGGCCGGCCTGCTGTTCAATCACGGACACGCCCAGGACGGCACCATCCTGCAGGCCATACACGACACCTGGCCCGACATGCCGCTGATAGGCAATGCGACCGCCAGCGACGGTGGCGAGCCCCGGCTCACCCTGATGCTGCTGGACAGCCCCGACCTCAGCTTCGAGATCGGCACGGGACGGGACGCCCGATCCAATCCGGCCCTGGCCGCTGAGCAGGCCCTGAGCCAGGCGGCCGCAGGCCTGATGGACAAGGTCCTGCTGTGCCTGACCCTGCCCGACCGGATCACCGACTGGCACCAGCACTTCGCTGAAACGGTAGCCCGCCTGTTGCCGCCCGGCACCGCGCTGCTCAATGAATTGCTGCCCTTCGATGGCGAGCAGGAACAGGCGGTCGTGGATCGCTACTACTGCGGCCAGAGGGTCATGCGCGACGCCGTGCCGCTGCTGATCGCCGTATCGGCTGCCGCGAAAACGCGCAGCGCCGGCTGGAGCCTGACCCGCCAGCAGGGCATTGTCCGCCGAACCCTGGGCGAAAAGGTCTACGAGTACGACACCCTGATCGGCGACCGGCGGCGTTCCGCCCGGGTCTGATCCGCGCAGGTGGCATGCCACCTCCTCACCGTGCGGTCTGCCCCGATTCGCATCTGGCAGCGGGCTCCCGATTCGCTATAATCGGTTAATTAACCGATCGTTCAGGAGCAGGCCATGAGCCAGCCCGCAGAAAAGCTACAGCGCGAATCCGCCACCCGCCAGCAGCCCTTGCGTTTCGTCACCGCCGCCTCCCTGTTCGACGGCCACGACGCCTCGATCAACATCATGCGGCGGCTGCTGCAGGCCGGCGGCTGCGAGGTCATCCACCTGGGCCACAACCGCTCGGTGGAGGAGATCGTCACCGCCGCGCTGCAGGAGGATGCCCACGGCATCGCGATCAGCTCCTACCAGGGCGGGCATGTCGAGTACTTCAAGTACATGATCGACATGCTGCGCGAGCGCGGCGGCGAGAACATCCAGGTTTTCGGCGGCGGCGGCGGCGTCATCGTGCCGGAGGAGATCCGCGAGCTGCAGGACTATGGCGTGGCCCGCATCTACTCACCCTACGACGGCCAGAAGCTGGGCCTGCAGGGGATGATCGACGACATGATCAGCCGCGCCCGCCAGGCGCTGTCGGGCGACGGCGAGGACCTGCTGGGCAAGGCCTGCCAGGGCGATCTGCGCGCGCTGGCCCGGCTGATCACCCTGATCGAATCCGAAGCGGTGCCCGACAGCTTCCTCGAGCGCATCCGCCAGACCGCCTCGGC
>JBFKIN010000100.1:0-8708 GCA_041632255.1 Oceanococcus sp.
ATGCAGGCGCTGCAGCTCGAGGCGCAGACGCAGGACAGCCGGCGTGCGTCCTTGATCCTGGGCGCCGGTATCCTGCTGGCCGGCCTACTGCTCGGCCTGATCATTCCCTTCCTGCGGCCGCGACGTAGCGGCTGGTCGGATTTCTGACCCTTGAGACGAGGACCGACCCATGCCTGTCGCTGACCTGATCGTACTGACCATTGCCCTCGGGGTCACCGCCCAGTGGCTGGCCTGGCGCTGGCGGGCGCCGGCCATCGTGCTGTTTGCTGCCGCCGGCATGATCGTGGGGCCGTTGCTGCAGTGGGTGCACCCCTCCGAGGTGCTGGGGGACACATTCCGTCCCGCCGTGTCCCTGTGTGTCGCCATCATCCTGTTTGAAGGCGGACTCAATCTTCACTGGCATGAATTGTCCTCGGCCGCCTCGGGCGTGCGGCGGCTGGTGACCATTGCCGCCCTGCTCAGCTTCGCCTTCGGCTCGGCGGCGGCACACTGGATCGGCGGACTGTCCCTGCCGGTGGCGATGGTGTTCGGCGCCATCATCGTGGTTACCGGGCCGACCGTGATCATGCCGCTGTTGCGCCAGGCCCGCCTGAACCGGCGCACCGCCTCGTATCTCAAGTGGGAAGGGATCATCAATGACCCGGTCGGCGCCCTGGCCGCGGTGCTGATCTTCCAGGTCTTCGTGCTCAGCGATGAAGGCAGTCTGCTCCAGGGGTTGCTGCGCGCGCTCGTCGCCGGGATCGGTCTGGGCGGTGGCGCGGCCTGGATTCTGGGGCGCGGTTTCCAGAACGGCACCATCCCTGAATATCTCAAGGCGCCGGTCACCCTGGCGACCGTGCTTGTGGTCTTCGGTCTGGCCAACCACATGCAGCACGAGGCCGGTCTGCTGGCAGTGACGGTGATGGGGCTGGCCATGGGCAACATGGATCTACCCAGCATGGAGGAGATGCGGCGGTTCAAGGAGTACATCACCCTGATGCTGGTTTCCACGGTATTCGTGCTGCTCACCGCGGACCTCGATACGGCCATCCTGGCCGAGCTGGACTGGCGGGCGGCTGCGCTGATCCTGGCGCTGATGTTCGTGGTGCGCCCGGCCGCCATCCTGCTGGCCACCCTCGGCACCGACATGCGCTGGCAGGAGCGATTGCTGGTGTCCTGGATTGCACCGCGCGGGATTGTCGCCGCCGCGGTCGCTGGCGTGTTCGGGCCGGACCTGGTCAATGCCGGTTTCGAGGACGGCCGCTTGCTGGCGCCGCTGGTTTTTGTGCTGGTCTTCGCCACTGTGATCGGCCATGGCTTCACCATTTCCGCGCTGGCCCGGCGTCTCGACCTGACGGTCTCGGCCAACACCGTGCTGATCGTGGGCGGCTCACCCTGGACCACGGCGCTGGCCCAGGCGCTGAAGAGCGAGCTGGGCAGCAACATTCTGCTGGTCGACAAATCCTGGCACCGCCTGCGTGATGCACGACTGGCTGGCGTGCCGGTGCTGTACGGCGAAATCCTGTCCGAGGAATTGCAGCAGGGACTGGAGCTCGCGAGTGTGACCTGCATTCTTGCGGCCACCAGCAATGACGCCTACAACGCTCTGGTCTGCCGTCACTTTGCCGCGGAACTGGGGCGTGACCGGGTCTACCAGTTGCCCATGTACGCGGCCGAGGAGTCGCATAAGCGACGCCATGTGGCCAAGCCGCTCACCGGCGTCATGGCCTTCTCGGAAAATTCGCAGTACGAGGAGTTGTGGCGGCGTCACTTCCAGGGCTGGAAATTCAGCAAGACCCGCATCACCGAAACCTATGACTGGGAAAGCTTCCTGGCGGATGTCACCGGGGAGGCGATTCCGATCGGCACGATTCGCGACAGCGGGCGCATCATTTTCCATGCCCCGCTCAGCCCGATCCGCCCGCAGCCGGGCGACGTCGTGATCTATTACGCGCCGCCGCAGGCCAAGGCCGCCAAGGGCCGGCCGGCAAAGGATGAGGACAGTGACGAGCAGCCTGCCACGGCTTGAGCCGGGGGCCAGCCACAAGGGACTGATCCAGGGGCCGGCTGGCGCGCTGGAGTACCGGCTGGAGATGCCGGCCGGGGCGCCCCGCGCGCTGGCCGTGATCTGTCACCCGCATCCCCTGTACCAGGGCACCATGGACAACAAGGTGGTCTACACCTTGTCCCGCGCCGCGCTGGCCGTTGGCGGCGTGGCGCTGCGCTTCCAGTTTCGCGGTGTGGGCGGCAGCGCGGGGCCGCATGACCACGGGCGTGGAGAGACGCAGGATACGGCCTGGTTCCTTCAGCGGCTGCAGGAAGCCTGGCCGGAGCTGCCTTCAGTGCTGCTGGGCTTCTCCTTCGGTTCCTACATGGCGCTGCAGGTTGCGGCGGAGCAGCAGGTGGCTGGCCTGGTCGCGATCGCGCCGCCGCTGGCTTATGCCGGCGCGGCCGTGAGCCCGGAACCCCTGTGCCCCTGGCTGGTCGTGCACGGTGACGCGGACGATGTGGTGCCGTATGCCGGGACCATGGACCGCATCGCACAGATGAGCCGTAAGCCGGAACTGGTGACGGTATCCGGGGTCGGACATTTCTTTCATGGCCGGCTGGGCGAGCTGCGTGACGCCGTCGAGCCCTGGTTATCGAAAGTCATAGCGCTGAATTGACCATGGCCTTGCAGGAACTGCTCAAACGATTTCTTGGAGAGGAGCCCGAACAGCGGGCCAATCCCGACGCCCGTCTGCGCCTGGCGGGCGCTGTCCTGCTGCTGGAGATTGCACAGTCCGATTTCGAGCTGGATGCGCGAGAACTGCAGGCCGTCGAGGAGGCCCTGTCCCGTCAGTTCCGGCTGGACACGCAGACAGCGCAGCAGCTGATCCAGCAGGCGAGGGACGAGCACGCCGACAGCACCAGTCTGGAACCCTACGTGCGTGTGCTGAATCAGCATTGCGGCCGCGATGAGCGTCGCCAGCTGCTGCTCAACCTCTGGCAGGTGGCGCACGCCGATGGCGTGCTGCATGCGCATGAAGAGCACATGATGCGGCGTATTGCCGACATGCTGTACCTCTCCCACGCGGATTTCATCCAGGCCAAGCTGGCGGTGCTCGGTCCGGACGCCGGGTGAACGCAATTCAGAAGCGCGGAGCCCGTCTGCCAGTCTTGGCCCGCTCCGGTTGATCAGCGTGGCGGGGTGTAGAACTGCTGGCTGAACTTGAGCGTCAGCGGCACCGATTCCCCGTGGGGAAGCACGCTGAAGTCGAAGCGCATGGTCTCCAGGTGGGAAAAGCCGAAGTCCGCGATCCAGTAGCGGGCCTCCTGCTCCGTCACCTCGCGCAGCTCGCCCAGGCGCTCCTGGCCGATGAGGTTGCGGATGCGGCCGGTCACCTGCGCCGGCTGGCTGACCAGCGGGGCATCGCTGCGCTGCAGATTCAGGACCAGGACGCCGCGCTTGCGGCTTCGGGTGATGCCATAGGCCCGGGCCACATCGGGCGTCAGCTCGGTGCTGACCATGGCGATGTAGTGAAGGCGCCAGATGCCCGATTCCAGAACCTGTTCCGCCGCGGCAGGAACAGCGAGCAGCAGGCTCAGCAGCAGTGTCAATGCGGTTTTCATGCGGAGTCCTTGCCGTGCGACAGCAGATAGAGGCCGATCTGGCCCGACAGATTGGGTAGCGCGCGCATGATCCAGCCGCCCTGATGGCCGGCGTCGGTCACGCTGCGGCGCTCGATCTTCAGGTCCTGTTCGCGACACAGGATTTCGAAATCGCGCAGGGTGCACAGGTGGATGTTCTTGGTGTCGTACCACTGGGCCGGCAGGGTCTTTGTCCTGGGCATGCGGCCGCCCAGCAGCAGCTGGAGCCGGGTGCTCCAGTGACCGAAATTCGGAAAGGTGACAATGCACTGTCGGCCAATGCGCATCATCTCGGCCAGCAGCCGATCCGGCCGGCGCATGACCTGCAGCGCCTGGGTCATGATGACGTAGTCGAACTGCCCTTCGTCGAATTCGGCCAGGCCCAGATTCAGGTCGGTCTGGATCGCATTCACGCCCTTGGCCACGCAGGCGGCGACATTGCCAACCTCCAGCTCCAGGCCGTAGCCGGTGACGCCCTTGTCCTGTTGCAACTGGGCCAGCAGGGTGCCGTCGCCGCAGCCCAGATCCAGCACCCGGCTGCCCGGTGCGATCCAGTCGCTGATAATCCGGAATTCCGGTCTCATGCCGTCTCCCCGGCGGCGATGCGCCGCATGTAGCTGCCGAAGACATCCAGGTAGTCAGGCACCGGTACCAGGAAATCGTCATGGCCCAGCGGGCTGTCGATACAGGCGTAGCTGACCGGTCGGCCAGCCTGCATCAGCGCGCGCATCAGCTCGCGCGAGCGTTCCGGCGAAAAGCGCCAGTCGCGGGTGAAGGCGATGAGCAGGAACTTCGCCTGGCTGACCGAGAAGGCCCGGCTCAGATCGCCGCCGTATTCCCGGGCCGGGTCGAAGTAGTCCAGCGCCTTCGTCATCAGCAGGTAGGTGTTGGCGTCAAATCGGTCGATGAAGCTGCGCCCCTGATAGCGCAGATAGCTTTCCACCTCGAATTCCGGCTCGAAAGTGAACTGCGGATCCCCCGAAATCAGGTCGCGGCCGAACTTGTCGGCCATGGCGTTATCCGACAGATAGGTGATGTGGCCCAGCATACGGGCCAGCATCAGGCCACGGGCCGGCACCGTGCCATGCTCGGCGTAATGGCCTTCGTGAAAATCCGGGTCGGTCAGGATGGCCTGCCGGGCGACCTCGTTGAAGGCGATGTTCTGGGTCGACAGGCGCGGCGCAGCCGCGATGGCAACGACATGGCGGACCTGTTCCGGGAAGTCGATGCTCCACTGCAGGGCCTGCATGCCGCCCAGGCTGCCACCGATCACCGCGGCCCACTGCGGAATCTCCAGCACCTGCATCAGGGCGTGCTGGGAACGGACCCAGTCGCGCACCGTGATGATGGGAAAGTCCGGGCCCCAGGCGCCGCCGCCATCCGGTCGGGGGCTGCTGGGTCCCGTCGAACCTGCACAGCCGCCCAGATTGTTCAGGCAGACCACGTGAAATCGATTGGTGTCGATCGGCTTGCCCGGGCCGACGCAGGAATCCCACCAGCCCGGTTTGCGATCGGATGGCGTGTGGTAGCCGGCAGCATGGTGGTCGCCGGACAGCGCGTGGCAGATCAGCACAGCATTGTCACGAGCCGCATTCAGCTCGCCATAGGTCTCCACCATCAGCTCGTAGCCGTCCAGCCGGCGACCGCAGTCCAGCGCCAGGGGCGAGGAGATGGCGATGCGCCGGGGCGTGACCAGGCCCACCGAATCGGCGGGGAAGGCCTCGCGCCGATCCGATGGCGGGGGCGTATCGCTCATCTCAGAACCGGCGCCAGCGGAATCAGCTGGTTGATGAACTGCAGGACGATGATGACGACCAGTGGGGACAGGTCGAGGCCGCCAACCGGCGGAATCAGCCGGCGCACCGGCCGCATCAGCGGCTCATTCACGTTCCATAGCAGGCTGGAGGCCGGGCTGTGCATGGCGGCGCCGAACCAGCTCATGACCGCCTGAACAAGAATGGTGAAGGTCAGCAGGTTGATCAGCAGGACCACGCACTTCAGCAGGCTGAGCCACAGGATCATCAGCAGGTCGACCCCACCGACGCCCAGTATGGCCAGGACGACGAAGATATTCGTGATCACGACCAGCAGCAGGATCAGCAGGGCAGGGATGTCCAGCTGACGATAGCGCGGAATCGCCTTGCGCAGCAGTTGCGTCGGTGGATTGGTGACCTTCCAGATGAACTGCGCCAGCGGGTTGTAGAAGTCCACCCGGGTGAGTTGCAGCAGCATCCTCAGGATCAGCGTGTAGGCGTAAAGGCTGAACAGGGTGTTGACCAGGAACAGCGTGGCGTTGTCGACATTCGATGACATAAAAGTTCGCTCGGCGGGCGGTCAGGCTTCGCGGGACATGTCCCGGGCTCGGTTCAGCGCGGCCTGCAGCGCATTATCCACGACCTTGGCCATCTGGCCCTGCTGCATGGCTGCCAGGGCCTGCGCCGTGGTGCCGCCGGGAGAGGTGACCCGCGCCCGCAGTTCGGCCACCGGCGCCGGATCGCGCAGGGCCAGCTTGGCTGCGCCATAGGCGGTATGCAGCACCAGGTCGCGCGCCAGCTCGGGGGCGAGGCCCATGGCTTCGGCGCTGCTCTGCATGCATTCCATCAGGTAGAAAAAATAGGCCGGACCGCTGCCGGAGATGGCCGTGACCGCATCCAGGTCCTCGTCACGGTCCAGCCAGCGGACCTCGCCGACCGCGCTGAGTACCGCGGTGGCCAGACGGCGCGCTTCCACGGCTCCGGCGTCATCGATGACCGCGCCGGTCATGCCGGCGCGAACCAGCGCGGGGGTATTGGGCATGGCGCGGACCAGGGCGACGTCCGAACCCAGGGCCTCCCGATACACCCGCAGGGGCAGGCCGGCGGCGATGCTGATCACCAGCGGCTTGCGCACCTTCACCGGGGCGGCGATCTGGGCCAGCACCGCAGGCATCACGTTGGGCTTGACCGCGAGCACCAGCACGTCGACTTCCGCGGCCAGCATGGCGTTGTCGGCAATAGCGGAAATGCCGTGATCCGCGGTCAGGGCGTCACGTCGGGCCTCGTCCGGTTCGGCCACCAGGATGCGCGACGCTTCATGACCGGTGGCGACCAGGCCGCCGATCAGGCTGGTGGCCATGTTGCCGCCACCAATAAAGCCGATGATCTTCTTCTGCACTGTGCTGTGTCCTGTCCTGTGCCCTGATTGCGGCGGCATTTTGCCCGGCCCGCTGCTTTCGCTATTCTGCTCCGCCCTCTCGCCGTTTCCTCAATCCCGATGTCTTCTGATCTGCACGCCGAATACGCCCCCCGCCTGGCTGCGGCGGACGTCTACGCGGTGGCCAGTGAAACGCCGCTGGAGCATGCCCGCAAGCTCAGCGAGCGCTTCGGCCAGCGCATCTGGCTCAAACGAGAGGATCTGCAGCCGGTATTTTCCTTCAAGCTGCGGGGAGCCTACAACAAGATGCAGCAGCTCACCCAGGAGGAACGCGCCCGGGGTGTGATTGCGGCGTCTGCGGGAAACCATGCCCAGGGTCTGGCCCTGGCCGCGGCGCGCATGGGCTTGCGCGCCGTCATCGTGATGCCGGGCACCACGCCCAGCATCAAGGTCGAGGCGGTCCAGGCCCATGGCGCCGAGGTCGTCCTGCATGGCGACACCTTCGATGCGGCCAGCGAGAAGGCCCGTGCCCTGCAGGCCGAGCGGGGACTGACCTATGTCCATCCCTATGATGATCCGGATGTGATCGCCGGCCAGGCCACCGTGGGCCTGGAGATCCTGCGCCAGTATTCCGAGCGGCCCGATGCGATTTTCGTTCCGGTCGGTGGCGGCGGCCTGGTGGCCGGCATCGCGCTGGCGATCAAGGCGGCGGAGCCCGGCATCCGCATCATCGGCGTGGAGCCCGACGATGCCGCCTGCCTGAAGGCGGCGCTGGCCGCGGGCGAGCGGGTGGTGCTGCCGCAGGTGGGGCTGTTCGCCGATGGTGTGGCGGTGCGCCAGATCGGCGAGGAGACCTTCCGCATCGCCCGCGAGCTGGTGGACGATGTCATCACCTGCAGCGTGGACGAGATCTGCGCCGCGGTGCGGGACATCTTCGAAGACAACCGCTCGCTGCCGGAGCCGGCCGGCGCGCTGGCCCTGGCGGGACTGAAGAAATATGCCGAAGCCGGCGCGCCGCCGGATCAGGTGCTGCTGGCCATCGAAAGCGGCGCCAATGTCAATTTCGACCGCTTGCGGCATATCGCCGAACGCTCCGAACTGGGCGAGCACCGCGAGGCCCTGCTCGCCGTGACCATTCCCGAGCGCCCGGGCAGCTTCCTGCATTTCTGCGAAACCCTGGGGCGGCGTGCGGTGACCGAATTCAATTACCGCTATTCCGACCACAGCGAGGCGCACGTGTTTGTCGGGGTCAAGCTCAGCGGCGGCAACGGCGAACGTGCCGCCATCGTGGAGGCCTTGCGCGGCGCGGGCCTGGCCGTGGCCGACCTGTCGGACAACGAGATGGCCAAGGTCCATGTGCGCTACATGGTCGGCGGGCGTGTGCCCGGTCTGAAAGATGAGCTGCTGTTCCGCTTCGAGTTCCCGGAACGTCCCGGGGCCCTGCTCGCCTTCCTGCGGGAAGTGGGCGCGCGCTGGAACATCTCCATGTTCCACTACCGCAATCACGGCGCCGCCTTCGGCCGGGTGCTGGTCGGCATCCAGGTCCCGTCGGGCCAGCATGCGGCCTGTCGGGCGGCCTTTGACGGACTGGGCTACGACTACGCCGAGGAATCCGACAACCCGGCCTATCAGCTGTTTCTCGGCACCTGACGGGGCGGCCCGGGGGCGGACCTCTCAGCCGCTGCGGTCCCGGCCTTCGAAGCCTGCCGTGAAGGTTTCCGCCGCCGTTGGGCGGTGCAGCAGGTAGCCCTGCACCTCGACGCAGCCCAGCTGGCGCAGATACTCGAGCTGGGCCGCGGTCTCCACCCCTTCGGCGACCGTGATCAGCTCCATGCTGCGGGCCAGCGCGATGATGGAGCTGCACAGCGCCTGCTGGCCGGGGTCCGACTCGAGATCGCGCACGAAACTCTGATCGATCTTCAGCTTGTCGATGGGAAAGCGCTGCAGATAGGTCAGCGAGGAGTAAC